>NZ_JBITDK010000007.1:0-264097 GCF_044454165.1 Streptomyces sp. NPDC051567
CCTGCTGCTCGAACAGTTCGGCTGCCTCCAGCCGCACCGATTCCCGGCGCCGACGTCCCGCAGGAGTCAGCCCGCCCCCATCCGCATATTTCACATACCACGGATACACCCACCCACCCACACCCATCAGGAAGTTCGGACGGAATCACCCCAACGAGCTGAAGTCAGTAACGGCGACGACACCCTCACCGCCACCGCAGGCCCAGGCGGACCCGGTGGAACCGGCGCCGCGGGGCCCGGCAGCCACGGCTCCACCGGCCCTACCGGCACCAGCAACGCAGGCACCGTCGACGGCAACGCCGGCACCAACACCTGCCATGTCACCGGCGGCACCATCCTCAACTGCCAGAACACCTGACAGCTGGTCAGGAACACCCCCACAGTCGGCAGACAGGCATACGCAGGACGACCGGCAGCCGCCCGTACCACCACACCGGTGGTACGGGCGGCTGCCCGTACTCAGCGGGGCCGGGCCCCTCGACACCCTGGTGGTCCGGCAGCGAAGCCGGACCTCGGCCGGTCAACCGCTGCGGCCCGCTGCCACCCGTCGTCCCTGGGCCGGAACTACGCCGGACCCGGGCCGGACCCGGGCCGACGGGTGGCGGGGTCCTGACCGGTGGTCGTTACGGGGCGGGGACCACGCGGAGGACCGTCACCGTGACGACCGACACGCTGACCTCGTAGCGGACGAACGCGACCGATCTGACGGTGGCCTCGCGCCGGTCCCGGTTCCCCCGCACGGCGACGGAACCGTATCCGTACGGGTCCCGCGCGACGGCCACGATCCCGGCGTCGAAGGTCTTGCGGTCCTCCGCCTCCAGGGCGTCGCGGCCCGCGCCGGCCTCGTCGGTGAAGGCGACCCGCAGACCGCTCAACCGGTGCTCCGGTACGCGTCGGTGAGGTCGTCGGGAAACCTGACACCGGAGAAGTCCCCGGCCCGCACCCGGGCCACGAGGGCCTCCTCCTCGGCCTCGTACCCGGTCGGGACCTGCATCACCCAGCGGGCCAGGAGCATCGGAAGCTCACCCACCTCGGTGTTCTCCGCCTCGGCGGTGAACTCCTCGCGCAGCTCGGCGGGCAGGGCCTCCCGGACACCACGGATCGTCGCGGGCACCTGGACCGGCCCCCCGGTCATATACATGGTCAGTGTCTTCGCCATCGCCCGTCCGCCTCCCGGCATCCGCACACCCCCGGCCGGACCGGAACCGGCCCCGGTCACGCGCCATGCTACGCACCCGGCACGGTCCCCCGCCGTTACCGGGAAGGTGCGCAAGAGCACGACGGGGCGCGCGGCCGGGGTGTGCCTCCCGTGTCCGGGCCGGGGGTGCCGGGTGGGCACCCCCGGGTATCGGTCAGGGGTTCACCAGACGAGCAGGGCGTAGCCGTTGCCGCCTGCCGTGCCGGTGTTACCGCTGTTGCCGGGGGTACCGGCCTTGCCGGATGCCGGGTCGTCACGGGTGTTGCTGCCCTTGCCGCCGGGGCCGCCGGGGCCGCTGGAACCGCCCCGCCCACCGGACCCGCCGGCTCCGGTCCCTGGCGGTGCGACGGGTACCGTCAGGAGCCCGGGCGCCCCGCGCCCGCCCGCACCCGCGTCCGCGCCGTACCCGCCCCGGCCGCCGTACGTGCCCTGGTTTCCGGCGACGCCGGGCGCGGCTCCGCTGGAACGGCTACCGGCCTGGCCAGGGGTACCGGCCAGGCCTTCGATGTTCTGCACCTCCGTGCCCTCGCACAGGCCCTCGATTGTCGTGCCCCCGGCGGCACCGCCCCCGCCGCCGGGCCGGGCGGTGCCCGCCGCGCCGCCCTGACCCGGTCGACCGCCGCTGGCCGAGGTGCCGGTGGCGCCGCCGCCGCCTCCTCCCCCACCCGGGCCGGCGCCCCCGCCGCCGGCCCCCTCCCCGCCCTGGGTGAACGCCCACTGCAAAAGCTCCGGCTCCTGGTTGGGGCGGGCCACCGATCTGTACAGGTTGCTCGCGTCGCCAGCACTGCCGACGAGGCCGACGGTGGTGCCCCCGTTGCCGCCCGAGTTGCCGTCGGAGCCCGCGCGCCCGTCGTCGTTCGTGGTCCCGCCACCGCCACCGGCCGTGCCGCCGCCGCCCCCGGTACCTGGTACCCCGCCCTGGGCGACATCCACGACGAACGTCCAGCCGGGCTCGACCGCCAGTCGGCAGTGCAGGTACCCGGCGCTGCCACCGCCACCACCGCCACCACCGCCCGACCCGCCGGTACCACCGCCGCCACCGCCCCCGGACTGGGAGTTCTGGAAGGAGTGGTCCCCGCCACCTCCACCACCGGCTCCTCCGCCGCCCCCGCCCCCGCCGGCCCCGCCCGCGCCGGAACCCCACAGGTGGACGGTCAGTTCGGTGACACCTTCGGGGACGGTGAAGTTGAAGGGGCCGGGTGTGGGGAAGGGCAGTTCCCCGTGCGGTGCGCGGGAGGCCGGCGGCGCCGCCGACGCGGTACCGGCCAGGCAGAGGGCTCCCACGAGAGGGAACGTCAGGAAGGAGGCGAGCAGCGCGCGACGGCGCGCGGGGGTGAGTGTCATGAGCCCATCGTCGGGCGCGACCGACGACCGCGCCTGTGCGCGCGGCCGGATGGCTGACGGCCCGTGACCGGCCGGGCCGCCTCCGCCGCCGCCGGGAGCACCTCAGCTCCGGCCGGTGGGCCCGGCGGTACGGGGCTGCGCGGGGCCGGGAACACCCCTTCAGGTCAACCCGCCGCCGGGTTCGCACCGGACGGGCGTACCGGACGGGCGGGCACACCGGACGGCTGTCCAGGATGGGCCGAGGCCGGGCGGACCAGCCGTCCCGGCCTGCGGGGACCACTCGTACCAGCGGCTGCCGGCCTGGACCGTGTTCCGGAAGAAGAGGGTGTGCTGTGGCGGGAGAAGAGGTCATGCCGGGGAAGCGGGCGAGGCGGGTTCCGGCCCGCTGGTCGGCGGTGCGCGCCGTGGGGGCGGTGGGTGTGCTGGCGCTGGGCTGGACGGCTCTCGGTGCGCCGCCGGGCAGCGCGGTGGCCGGTGTGCGGCCGGACGTCGGCACGGCGCGGGCGTCGGGCTCGATGCTGTTCGACACACCGGGGGCGAGTAGTTTCACGGTTCCCGCCGGGGTGAGCGCGGTGACCGTCTCGATCTGGGGGGCGGGCGGTCCGGGTGGCGGCGGAGGCGGGGGTGGCGGGGGCGCGGGCGGCGGCGCGGGCGAGAGCGGCTCGGGCGGTTCGGGCGGCGGCGGTGGCGGCAGCGGCGGTGCGGGGGGTGGCGGGCAGGGCGGCCAGGCCGGTGCCTTCGTCACCTGCACCCTGCCCATCTTCCCGCGCGGCCAGAGGCCGGTCACGCTCTCGATCGGGGTCGGCGCGCCCGCCGCGGTGCCCGGCGGCGGCGCGGGTGGCACGGGCGGCACGGGTGGCGTCGGCGACAACTCCAACGGCACGAACGGGACCAACGGCACTGCGGGCGGGCAGAGTCCGCGTTCGACGCGCCAGGCGGGCTCCCAGGTCGTGGTGCCGGGAACTGGCCCGATCGTCATCGATGTGGTCGCCCGGGCTGCGGCGGGCGGCGGCGGGAGAGCCGGCGGCGGCGGGGGCGGAGGTCGCAAGGGCGAGGGTGCGGGCGGCTTCCTGGAGGCGGTCGGCAAGGGCGGGCCCGGCGGCGCCGCCGGAGTCGGCGGCAACGGCGGCCCGCTCCTGCCCTCCAGATCACTGCAGTCGCGGTGCCCCGGGACGAACGCCCAGATCCTTCCCGGCGCCGCGGGCAGCAACGGCCTGGCGGGTGCCGTAGGACTGCCCGGGGGCAACGGATACGGCGCGGTCATCAACGCGGGCCCCGGCACGGGCGGTGGCGGCAGGCTCGGCCATGACGGCGGCCCCGGCGGCGCGGGCGGTACGGCCACCGCCTCGGGCGCGTACTCCTTCGGTGTGGGCGGCGCGGGCGGTGACGGCGACTACGCCGGTAACAGTGGCTACGGCGGCAACGGCGGCGCGCCCGAGAGCGGGGGCAACGGCCAGAACGGCCGGGCCGGTTCGGCGAGCTCGGCGGGCAGCCCCGGAGCCGTGCTCCTCCAGTGGTAGGAACCCCATCCCGGGGACATGGCCGGTGCCCCGGGAGGGCCCGGCCATGTCCTGCCCACCCTGGCGGGAGCACGGGAGCACGGGAGCACGGAGGACATCGCGACGGAGCACGGGGTGCCGGACCCACCGGACCCGGCCGCCCCACGGACCTGGCCGCCCCACCCCGAGAAGCTCAGGGGACACGACGGTGGTGTGCCGACCACCTCGACGTCGTCGAAGAGTTCCAGCATCCGGCTCAGCACCCGCACGCAGGCCGCCACCTCGGCGTCGGTGAGGTCGCCGCCGACCTGGCGCAACAGGGTGTACTCGCGGGCGGTCACGGCGGTGATGACGGCCTGTCCGTCGTCGGTGAGCCGGATCAGTGAGGAGCGCTGGTGCGCGGGGTTGGGGATCGTCTCGACGAAGCCGCGCGCGGCGGCGGCGTTGACCATGCGCTGCACGAACTGACGGCTCAGCGACTGGGCCCGGCCCATCTGCGGGACCGTCATCGGGCCGTGCTCGCGCAGCAGGTCGAGCACGGCCCGGACGCCGACCGGGAGACCCTGCGCGGGGGCGTCCTGCTCGATCTTGCGCTGGACCCGCCGGTAGAGCGGCCCGACGAGGCCGAACACCTCCATCAGCGGCTCGGGCAGGTCCTCGGGCGAGAGCGGACGATCGTGCGCGCCCGCCCGCCGACGCCCTGATCCGTGCGGTGCCCAACGGCCGTACGGCCACGATCGACGGCGCCGCCCACTACCCGACCCTGGAGGGCCCGGACGCCTTCGCCGAGATCCTGGAGGACTTCCTGCGCGAGGCGTACGCCGGGACGGACTGATCCCGCCGCCGCCGAGGCCCCCTCCCCGGGCTCATGACCTCGCCGGACCCGGACAAGGCCGTCGCCCCGGCCGTCAGGCCCGGGCCATGGCGGGTGATGTGCGGGTGATGTGCGGGTCCGCTCCGGGCGTGCGGGCGGTGAAGCTACATCAAGTCACTGTGTGTGCGGGTGGGTTTGACGGAACGCTACCGGAACGAGACTCCTGATGGCATGATCATTTAGGTGTGACCGGGGCCCCTGACCAGGGATTCCGGGTTGTTCGATCTTCGGGGAGCTTTCCATGAGCGTTCTTGACCATGCGCTGTTCGGGTATGTCGGCACGATCCACCTGGGCAGCGTCCTCGGCGGTGAGGGCGGCGGGAAGCAGTGGCCGACCGACCACGGCGACCAGGACAACCAGATGGCGACGGCGACGTACTTCTACAAGGACGCGAACCTGTCGGGGCACCGGCTCCAGCTCGACCACAACCCGGGCAGCTACGACCTCGCCCACCACCGGGTGGACCTGAGCGACTTCGACAACGCCATCTCCTCGGTCTCCGTCTCCTCCCAGCACCGGGTGACCGTCTACACGGGCGCGAACTTCACCGGCGACCACCAGGTACTGGACGGCCCCCACGGCGAGGAGCGCCTCCAGGGCTGGAAGAACTACAAGCTGAACGAGACGTTCAACGACACGGTCTCCTCCTTCAAGATCGAGCGGGTCAACGTCTTCACCGGCCAGCCCGTCTGACAGCTCCCCCGGCAGCTCCCCGGAGGGCCGCTTCACCGGCTGGCGCGGGTGAAGCGGCCCTCCGGCGCGTCAGGCCGTTGCCCGTTCGGGCGTGGACGGCGGGCGGCGCCGTCCTCCACCGCCGGAACTGACCGCGCGGACGGCCCGAGCCCTTCGACGCAGCATGGCCCCGGCTCACCAGGCGCAGGCATCGACCCGTACGACCCGGGCGCGGGCACGGGACGGGCGAGCGTGGTCGTCCGGGGTTCCGTTCAGGTGGTGTCCGGGTGAACCGGACCCGTCCGCACGGCGGGCGGAGTACGCTCCCGGGCCATGCTGAGGAGTACGGCCATGAGGGCGGCAGGACAGCGGTGAGCGGCGAGGGACAGATCATCGCCGGGCGGTACACCCTGCTGAACCGGATCGGCGCAGGGGGTATGGGAGTCGTCTGGCTGGCCTGGGACCCGGTGCTGGAGCGGCAGGTCGCGCTCAAATGCGCACACATGCCGGACGGGGCGGAAGCGGAGCGCCTGCGGAAGGAAGCCCGTAACGCCGCGCGGCTGCACCACCCGAACATCGTGCGGGTCCTCCACTTCTTCACCGACGGCACCGGGTGCTGGATCGTGATGGACTACGTTCCCTCGCGCAGCCTCCGGCAGATCCTGGACGAGCGGGGCACCCTGCGGCCGGAGGTGGCCGGGGCGCTCGGGTGCCAGATCGCGGACGCGCTGGCGGTGTCGCACCGGGAGGGGGTGGTGCACGGCGACGTGACGCCGGAGAACATCCTGGTGACCGAGGACGGTACGGCCAAGCTGACGGACTTCGGGATCTCCCGGACGACGGGGAGCGACACCACCTTCAGCGGCGGGATGCGGGGCAAACCCCCTTACGTTCCGCCCGAGGTGGCGCAGGCGAAGCGGGCCGGTCACACGTCGGACGTGTTCTCGCTGGGGGCGACGCTGTACCGGGCCGTCGAGGGACGCTCTCCCTACGGCGAGGCCGAGAGCGCCCTCGCGTATCTGATGCTGGCCGCCGAGGGGCGGATCGTACCGCCCACCCGCTCGGGTCCGCTCACCGGCCCGCTCACCGCGATGTTCCAGGCGGGTCCGGAGAACCGGCCCACCGCGGCACAGGCGCGGGAGCTGCTGGCGCGGGCCGTCCAGCCCGCCTCCGGGGTCCGGCGGAGCACGGACGAGGACGGGGCTCATGGGCTCCCACGGTTCCCGCAGTTCCCACCGGTGGCGGCGGACGAGCCGACGCTCCCGCTGTCACCCACCGCACCGACACCCGGTCTGTCACCATCCGCACCGACACCCCAGCCATCCCCACCCGTGCCACCGCTCCTCGCGCCGCCGGAAGATCCGCAGGCCGGCACGGTGCCGCTCCCTCCCTGGTGGTGGCGCCACCGCGGCAGGATCTCCGCAGGGGTACTGGCCGCCGTGGCGGTGGCCCTGGCCGTGCTCCTCTCCCCTCCCCGGAAAGCGGGAGAGGAACCGGGCGCCGGCAGCCCGGCCGCGGGACCGGTGGCGGCCCTCACCGATGCCCGCCGGGCCGACCCCTGTTCCCTGCTCGACCCCACGGCACTCGCCCGGTTCGGGCACACCCGGCTGGACCCCGACTACGGCGAGTTCGCCCGTTGCGACGTCCTGGTCAGCAAGGAGCGCGGCGGCGAACCGTTCGCCGGGGTGAAGGTCGACCTCTCCGACGACCCGGTGGAGGCGGGCTCACAGGTCCGCACGGAGACGGTGGGCCGGGTGACGGTCTCCGAAGTGGCCGGCACCCCGGACCGGTGCGGCCGCAACATCCGGCTCGCCGATGCCCACCAGGTCTGGATCACAGCCGACCAGAGGGGAGAGCACGCCTCCGACCTGTGCGCGCTCGCCCGTGCCGCGACCGACCGGGCGGTGAAGGTGCTCAACCGGGGCCCGGTACCGGAGCGCCCGGCGCCCTTCGCCCAGAACTCGCTCGCCCGCCTCGACGCCTGCTCCCTGCTGGACGCCGCCGCTCTCGGCCCCGTCACGGGAGTCGACGCCCCGGACCCGGACCGTGGCTTCGCCGACTGGTCGTGTGCCTGGGAGGGCGCGTCGGCCGACATCGAGGTCCGGCTGAGTTTCAGCCGGGACAACGACCTGGAGGACAACGGACGGCTCACCACCGTCGGCGGGCGCAGGATGTACGTCGCGCCCGGGGACCACGGCGCCGACACCTGCGTCGTGCGCACCGAGCACCGCGGCTACACGAACGCGTACGGCGAGCACACCATCGAACTCGTCATGCTCGCGGTGCGGGGGAAACAACCGGTGAGCGAAGTGTGCGACACCGCCCGAGCGCTCTCGGCCCGGGCCGCCGGAAAGCTGCCGACCGCCGGACGCCCCTGACCCCCTGACCACACGACGAGGGACCGCGGGTGCCCGGCGGACTTGGCGGGCGTTCTCGGGCAGTTCAAACAGTTCAAGCGGCTCACTCAGCAGTGGTGTTCAGCCGGCGGTGTTCAGGTTGCGGTGGCGGTGGTGATGTCCGTCGGCGCCTCGCCCGCCGGTGTGGAGCGGATGAAGTCGGCGATCAGGCGGGTGGTCAGGTCGGGCTGGTCGCGCATGACCCAGGTCCGGCTGTCCGGGACGGGCTCCAGCCGGGCGGCGGGCAGGATCGCCGCCAGCCGCTCGCCGTGCGCGAAGGGGAAGAGCCGGTCCTCGCGCGCGAACGCGATCAGGGCGGGCCGGTCGAAGGAGGCGAGCCCGTTCGCGGCGTCGAGCAGGACCGCCGGGCCGAATCCCCGGGTGACCTTGGCACAGTCGCGCCGGACGCCGGGGTCGCCGAAGAACGCCCCGGTCCAGTCGTCGATGAGGTCGTGGGGCAGCGCGCCCTTGGTGAGCAGGCCGTACGCGCAGGGCAGGCGGCGCGAGGCGCGCAACCGCAGGAACTGGAGGGCCAGGGTGAGCAGTCCGGGCACCCTGGCCGCCGGGACGAGCGCCCTGAACCAGGCCGGCGGGCAGTTGTCGAAGCACTCGCCGCCGGTGAGGACCAGGCGGCCGATCCGCTCGGGGTGCCGTGCCGCGACGATCTGGGCGACGGCGGTCCCGAAGTCGTTGCCGACCAGGGTGACCTGGCGCAGGCCGAGCCCGGCGATCAGGTCGGCGACCAGGCGGGCGATCCCCGGGAGGCTGAGATCCGCGTCCGGGTTCAGGGGGTTGCGGTGGGAGCCGAGCGGCAGGTCGGGGACGATGCACCGGAAGTCCCGGGCGAGCCGGTCCGTGACCGGGTCCCAGAGGCGGCCGTCCATGAGGTAGCCGTGCAGGAGGAGGACCGGCTCCCCCTCCCCGGTGTCCCGGTAGTGGACGGTCCCCTGGTCGAGCGTGAGTTGCGGCATGCCGTACGCCTCTCGCGTCAAATCACATACAGACTGTACGTATGTAGGATGCGGGCGGACGGTACGGAACTCAAGGGGCAGGGGCAGGACAGGATGGAATCGGTCAGCAGCAAACACGCCCGGCGTTCCCGAGCCACCCGCGCGGCACTCGTGACCGCCGCCAGGCGGCTGTTCGCCGAACGCGGGTACGCGGGCGTGGGCACCGAGGAGATCGTCAAGGCCGCCGGGGTGACGCGCGGGGCCCTCTACCACCAGTTCCGCGACAAGACCGATCTCTTCGACGCCACGGTGCAGGCGGTCGAGGCCGAGGTCACCGAGCGGATCGCCGCCCGGCTCACGGGGGCCGCCGACCCGGTCCAGGCCCTCAAGGAAGGGGCCCGCGCGTTCCTCGACGCCTTCGCCGAACCGGATGTGGAACGCATCCTGCTGCTCGACGCCCCCGGAGTCCTGGGCTGGCAGCGCTGGCGTGAGATCGGGCAGGACCACGGCCTCGGGGTCATCACCAAGGCCCTGGAGGCGGCGATGGCCACCGGGGCCCTGGCCACCCGGCCCGTACCGCCGCTGGCCCACGTACTCCTCGGCGCGCTCGACGAGGCGGCGCGCATGGTCGCCCACGCCGAGGACCCCGAGGCCACCCGTACCGAGATGGCCGAGACCCTGGAACACCTGCTGGAAGGACTGCTCGCCCGCGACCGGGCCTGAAGCGGACGCCCGGACGTGAAGCGGGCGCCCGGACGCCCGGACCGGCGATCGGTCCTCAAGCGACGCCCGGGCGCCCGCTCCACGGTTCCGGTCAGTGGCCGGTGTAGGCCGCGAGGTGTTCGCCGGTGAGGGTGGAGCGGGTGGCGACGAGGTCGGCGGGGGTGCCTTCGAAGACGATCCGGCCGCCGTCGTGGCCGGCGCCCGGGCCGAGGTCGATGATCCAGTCGGCGTGTGCCATGACCGCCTGGTGGTGCTCGACGACGATGACCGACTTGCCGGAGTCGACGAGCCGGTCGAGCAGGCCGAGCAACTGCTCGACGTCGGCGAGGTGGAGACCGGCGGTCGGCTCGTCGAGGACGTAGACGCCGCCCTTCTCCGCCATGTGGGTCGCCAGCCTGAGCCGCTGACGCTCCCCGCCCGACAGCGTGGTGAGCGGCTGGCCGAGGCTGAGGTAGCCGAGCCCGACGTCGGCGAGCCGGACGAGGACGCGGTGCGCGGCGGGGGTGCGCGCCTCGCCCGCGCCGAAGAACGCCTCGGCCTCGGTCACCGACATCGCGAGCACCTCGCTGATGTCACGGCCGCCGAGGTGGTGTTCCAGTACCGAGGCGTGGAACCGCTTGCCCTCGCACTCCTCGCAGGTGGTGGCCACCCCGGCCATCATCGCCAGGTCGGTGTAGATGACACCGGCGCCGTTGCAGGTGGGGCAGGCGCCCTCGGAGTTGGCGCTGAACAGCGCGGGCTTCACCCCGTTGGCCTTCGCGAACGCCTTGCGGATCGGGTCGAGCAGCCCGGTGTACGTGGCCGGGTTGCTGCGCCGCGAGCCCCGGATCGCGCCCTGGTCGATCGAGACCACACCCGCCTCGACGGCCCCCGGGCTCTTGGCCAGCGAGCCGTGCACGAGCGAACTCTTGCCGGAGCCCGCGACTCCGGTGACGACGGCGAGCACCCCGAGCGGGATGTCGACGTCGACGTCGCGCAGGTTGTGCGTCCTCGCGCCGCGGACCTCCAGCGTGCCGGTGGGCTTGCGCACCGTCTCCTTGAGGACGGCCCGGTCGTCGAAGTGGCGGCCGGTGAGGGTGCCACCGGTGCGCAGCCCCTCGACGGTGCCCTCGAAGCAGACGGTGCCGCCCGCGCCGCCGGCGCCGGGGCCGAGGTCGATGACGTGGTCGGCGATCGCGATCGTCTCCGGCTTGTGCTCCACGACGAGGACCGTGTTGCCCTTGTCCCGCAGCCGCAGCAGCAGGCCGTTCATCCGCTGGATGTCATGGGGGTGCAGGCCGGTGGTGGGCTCGTCGAAGACGTAGGTGGTGTCGGTGAGCGAGGAGCCGAGGTGGCGGATCATCTTGACGCGCTGCGCCTCGCCGCCCGACAGGGTCCCCGACTGCCGGTCCAGCGAGAGGTAGCCCAGCCCGATCTCCACGAACGAGTCGAGGGTCTGCCGGAGCGTGGCGAGCAGCGGCGCCACCGAGGGGGCGTCGAGCCCGTGGACCCATGCGGCCAGGTCGCTGATCTGCATCGCGCACGCGTCGGCGATGTTGATCCCGCCGATCCGCGACGACCGGGCCCCCTCACTGAGCCGGGTGCCTTCGCACTCGGGGCAGGTGGTGAAGGTGACGGCCCGGCCCACGAAGGCCCGGATGTGCGACTGCAACGAGTCGACGTCCTTGGACAGCATCGACTTCTGGATCTTCGGGATGATGCCCTCGTACGTCAGGTTGATCCCGTCGACCTTGATCTTGGTCGGCTCCTTGTGGAGCAGGTCCTGGAGTTCGCGCCCGGTGTACTCGCGGATCGGCTTGTCCGGGTCGAAGAAGCCGCAGCCGGTGAAGATGCGGCCGTACCAGCCGTCCATGGTGTAGCCGGGGATCGTGAGCGCGCCCTCGTTGAGCGACTTGCTGTCGTCGTACAGCGCGGAAAGGTCGATGTCGGTGACCGAGCCCCGGCCTTCGCAGCGCGGACACATGCCGCCGGTGATGCTGAAGCTGCGACGCTCCTTCACGGTCCGTCCCGCGCGCTCCACGGTGACCGCGCCCGCTCCGCTGATCGAGGCGACGTTGAAGGAGAACGCCTTGGGCGGGCCGATGTGCGGCTGCCCGAGCCGGCTGAAGAGGATGCGCAGCATCGCGTTGGCGTCGGTGGCGGTGCCGACCGTGGAGCGGGCGTCGCCGCCCATCCGCTGCTGGTCGACGATGATCGCGGTCGTCAGCCCTTCGAGGACGTCGACCTCGGGGCGCGCCAGCGTCGGCATGAAGCCCTGTACGAAGGCGCTGTAGGTCTCGTTGATCAGCCGCTGGGACTCCGCGGCGATCGTGCCGAACACCAGCGAGCTCTTGCCCGAGCCGGAGACACCGGTGAACACCGTCAGCCGGCGCTTCGGGATC
Source organism: Streptomyces sp. NPDC051567 (assembly GCF_044454165.1). Taxonomy (NCBI): domain Bacteria; kingdom Bacillati; phylum Actinomycetota; class Actinomycetes; order Kitasatosporales; family Streptomycetaceae; genus Streptomyces; species Streptomyces sp. NPDC051567. Next base: position 12,039 of record NZ_JBITDK010000007.1, read on the forward strand.
TCGACGCTGACGTCCTTGAGGTTGTTCACGCGCGCGCCGTGCACACGGATCAGGTCGTGGCTGTCGGCGAGGTGCGGCGCGGGCGACCGCGGGTCCGTGCTCGTGGTCGTGGTCGTGGTCGTGGCCATGCTTATCGTGTCTCCATCTGTGCGGGGGAAACCGGGGCGACCGTGCCGCCGCTGACCCCGGAGCCTCATCGGGCCCCGGCCGGGCCTCTCCGCGTACGTCGCCACCGGTACGACCGCGGCCGACGCGGGCCCGGGCAACCCGGCGCATTATGCCCCCGCGACGGCGCCCGCGCCACTGGCGGCCGTGACGGCCGGAGGCCGCGATCACCGGTGACGCGGGCGGTTCCTACCGTGTGCGGTTCCTACCGTGGACGATGCCGTGGGCGGTTCCTACCGTTCGCGGGGCTGGGTGAAGCGGAGCATGTTGCCGGCCGGGTCGCGGAAGGCGCAGTCGCGGACCCCGTACGGCTGGTCGACCGGTTCCTGCAGCACTTCGCCGCCTGCGGCCCGGACGCGTTCGAAGGTGGCGTCGCAGTCGTCGGTGGAGAAGATCACGCCACGGAGCATGCCCTTGGCCAGCAGTTCCGCCATCGCCTGCCGGTCGGCCGGTGAGGCGTTGGGGTCGGCGAGCGGCGGTTCGAGGACGATCTCCACGTCCGGCTGCCCGGGTGAGCCGACGGTCACCCAGCGCATTCCCTCGAAACCGACGTCGTTGCGTACCTCCAGGCCGAGGGCGTCGCGGTAGAAGGCGAGCGCCTTGTCGTGGTCGTCCACGGCGATGAAGCACTGTGCGAGCTTGATGTTCATGCCTCCGACGCTACGAGGCGGCGGCGGATTGTGCTTCTCCGTTCCTGACCGGTCGCGTAAGGATCTTGGCGACGCACGCCGGGATCGCGGCTCCGGCCTCGTGGCGGCGGGCCCGGTAGGTGCTGGGGCTCTCGCCGACCAGCTCGCTGAAGCGCGAGCTGAACGATCCCAGCGAGGTGCATCCGACCGCGAAGCAGACGTCGGTCACGCTCATGTCGCCCCGCCGCAGCAGCGCTTTCGCCCGCTCGACGCGGCGGGTCATGAGATAGCTGTAGGGCGTCTCCCCGAAGGCGGCGCGGAAGCTGCGGGAGAAGTGCCCGGGCGACATGAGGGCGACGTGCGCCAGCGCCGGGACGTCCAGCGGCCTCGCGTAGTCGCGGTCCATCACGTCCCGGGCGCGGCGCAGGCGTACCAGATCCTCCAGGGTCATGCCCACCAGCATCGCACGGTGGGGACGGCCCGCTCCGGAACATCCCGGCGGACATCCCGGCCGGAACACCTGCGCCGACCTGGAACGCCTGTGCCTACAATGATCGAATGATCTTTATTGTGGTGAAATTCCCCGTCAAGCCCGAGTACGTCGAGCAGTGGCCCGAGAAGGTCGCGGACTTCACCCGCGGCACCCGCGCCGAGGCCGGCAACCTGTGGTTCGAGTGGTCCCGCAGCCTGGAGGAGCCGGACACCTACGTCCTGGTCGAGGCGTTCCAGGACGACGCGGCGGAAGCGCACGTCACCTCCGACCACTTCCGCGCCGCCCTGGAGACCATGCGCCCCCTGGTCACCCGTACGCCCGAGATCGTCAGCACCAGCATCGAGGGCGCCGACGGCTGGAGCCGGATGGGCGAACTCCAGATCGACTGACCCCCGGCCCCGCCCCGGCCCCGCCGCCGCTACGCCGTTGTGTCGTTGTGCCGCTACGCCCCGTTACGGGCGGCCGAGGAGCTGGCCGCCGGCCGTGGTGTCGGTGCGGGCGGTGAAGTAGTCGGTGAACGCCTGGACGAACTCGTCCTCGGTGATGCGGCCGTCCCCGTCGGTGTCGAGCTGGCGGAAGCCGTGGTTGAGTTCGGCGGGGTGGACCCGGGAGCCGCCGAAGACGGCGCGGTACTCGTCGGCGCACAGGTGTCCGCTGCCGTCGGCGTCCACGGCGTGGAAGACGGCGCGCACGGCGACGTGCAGTCCGCGTTCGAGGTAGTCGGGGTCGCGGCCGGTACCGGCGAGCATGGCGGTGACGAACTCCTCGCAGGTCACGGCTCCGTCGTGGTCGGCGTCCATGGCGGCGCGCAGCTGCTGCCACCAGGTGTCGAAGGCCGCGTAGACCTGCGCTTCGCGCTCGGGGGCGAGTTCCAGGGGCCAGCACACGTTGTGCGCCATGGCCTGGAGGTCCGCGGCGCCGATGCGGCCGTCACCGGTCTGGTCCAGAACCTGGCGGAAGAACGTCCGCAGGCGCTCCGGGCGGCCGTCACCGGTCCCGGCCGTCCCGCGCCGACGCGGCCCGGGGACCGGGACCCGGCGGCGGGCGTCCGGCCCGTACGGGCTCCCGGCGCGGGCCGGGTGCGACCGCGGCGCGGGGACACCGTCCAGCGGGGTGCGGTAGCGCCACCCCTCGGGCAGCAGGTTCATCAGCACCCGCGCGCCGCGGTGCAGGACGAAGGACAGCAGGGCCGCGCGACGGGTGCGGCGCAGGCCGAAGCGGTCGCGGAAGGCCGGGGGCAGGTCGGCGATCGTCAGCGCGCGCAGGACGTGGGCGGCGACGGCGCGCAGCAGCGGCCAGACGGGCTTCAACCGCCCGAGGCGGCGGGGCGCGGGTGCCTGGCGGAGCATCTCGTGCAGCAGGTGGTGCACGGCGTCGCTGTATTCGAGCCGCTCGCGAATGGTGCGGTCCAGGTAGGCGGGTACGTCCTGGGCCGTGGCCGGGAACAGTTCTCGGGGAAGGTCGAACTCCGCGCAGACGGTGAGGAACTCACCGTAGAGCTGCCGGAGTTCGTCCGGGGACATGGGGCGCCCGGACAGTTCCCGCATGGCAGTCATGGAGTCGTACAGGGTGACCAGCACCCACACCCGCACACCGGGGTCGAGCGCGGTGAAGGGCCTGCCCTGCTCGTCGGTTCCGCCGATGCGGCGGTGGGTGCGCTCCAGGCGGGCGATCTCGTTCCGCAGCCCTTCGAGGTCGGAGAAGAACAGCCGCTTGCCGCTGTCCATGGTGTGCTCGATCCGCCGCCAGGGGTGGGCCCGGTAGGTGGAGAACTGGGCCACTCCGGCGGCGACCGCAGGGTCGGCGTTCTGTAGCACCAGCAGCCTCCAGGCCACCAGGGCGATGCGCCATTCACCCAGGGTGCGGCGCAACAGGGAATCGGGGCCGGGGAGTTGACCCTGGAGGTGGCCGGGCAGATGACGGGTGGTGGGCAAGGGGTGTCTCCTCAAGACGCGGCACGGGGATGACCAGGTGATGACCGAGGACGACCGAAAAAGGGATTATGCGGCTATCCACACGGCTCAACGCCCCCAGCAGAGCAAGGACGTGGCCCCACCCCCGATTTCACCCGTCCGGAGCCCCCGCCCTGAACCGACCCGGAGCCCGGCCTGAACCCGTCCGGAAGTTGCTCGCCGCCGGGCCGTCGGCCCGCAAGGGCGACCAGTGGATCGACAGCGAGGGCCGCACCCTCCGCTTCGAACAGCGCATGGACCTGCGCGGCACACCGAGCGCCGACAAGGTTGTCTTCGGCGACTTCGGCCCCGCCGAGACCTTCACCGCCCCCACGGGCGGCTGACCACGACACCCGGAACCACGGCCTCCGGACCTGCGGCATCCGGACCGGCCACTGACCACCGGCCGACCGCCGGGCGATTACCGGCGACCGCCGGGCTCGGCGCCCCTCACCCTCCCGTACGGGGGGTGTTCCCCGTACGGGAGGGGTTCGCCGGCCACCGTGGTCAGGCCGGGTGGGCCGTCAGCCGGTGCAGGAACATGGGGAGCCGGCGGTGACGCGGACGTCGTCGATGACGGGTCCGTAGGCGCCGGGCTGGGTGCTGACGAACCCGAGGGTCGTCGTCGGCGCGTTGGCCACGAACGTCACCTGCCGCTGCACGTAGCCCATGGCGGTGAACGTCTTCCCGGTGGAGTCGAAGGAGAAGTCCTGGAAGTTCTGCCCGTCGACCAGGACCCTGCCGGTCTTCACCGTCGGTGCGCCCGCCGGGTTCGAGGCCAGCGCGTAGGTGACCGTGTACGTCCGCCCCACGATCGTGGAGAAGGTCTGTGACACCGCGCCCGTCTGGTTGCCGTTGAGGTCGACGGACTGGTTGCCCTCGGCCGCCTGCCAGAACCCGGCGCCGATCAGGTCCACGGACCCGGAGACCACCTTCCACGGCCCGATCGACTGCCCGGCGGCGAGCGTGGTGAACGCGTTCGCCGGAGCGGTGGGGTACTCGAAACTGCCGTCGTCGAACCGGCTCACGGCCGCCGCGGACGGGGTGGCCATGACCACGACCGAACCGGCCGCGAGAAGCCCTGCCGTGACCGCTGCGACGAGTGAGGAACGAGAGACTGCCATGTCTGCCTCCTGGAGAGGGTGAGTTCCCGTACAACACGATCAGCGTTCCGGCAGGCGAGGAAGGAGGGGAGGGCTTGTGCTCAGGCGTGCGGAAGTGCAGGGCGGGGCGCATGTCCATGAATGCGCCGGGGGCGCTCCGACGAGCCGGTAGCGTCCGGCACGAGCCCCCGGTGGGCGAGGGTGTGCAGTGTCGCGATCAGCTCGGCTTCGACGACGGCGGTGGGGCTGTAGAGGGTCTTGTCGTGCCAGCGGGGCGGGTGGACGGGAACGTCGTCACCGAGGTGCCGGGTCAGGTAGGCGTGGGCGCGGGTGACCGGGCCGGTGTGCGGGGCCGGTGCGGCGAGGAGGATCTGCACTCCGTAGACGGTCTCCTCGACGGTGGGGCCCCAGATGCCCCAGGACCCGTCGGGATTCTGCGTACGCAGCGCCCACGCGGCGGCGCGGTGGAGCGCCCGGTGTGCGGCCGGGTGTGCGGCCGGGTGTGCGGCCGGGTCGCGGTGGCGGGCCAGTGCGGTGGCGACGCGGCTGGTGGCGTACAGCGGGGAGGCGTGCCATTTGTCGGTCCAGCAGCCGTCGGGGTTCTGCTGTGCGGTGAGCCAGGCGCGCAGCGCGGTGACGGTGGGACCAGTGGTACGGGCGCTGCTACTGGTACTGGTACTGGTACTGGTCCGGCGGCGCGGAGGGCGGCGCGGGCCGCTGGCGAGGGCCGTCAGGGCGTGGGCGTTGGCCGATATGGAGCCGGTGTCCTCCCCGAGGTAGCAGGCGAAGTGGTCGCCGGCCCAGAACGGGGTGAGCAGGCCGGGGTCGTGCGGGAGGCCGAGTCCGGCGGCGACGAACAGGGCCATGGCGGTGTCGTCCGCGTCCGGTGCCAGGCCGGGTGCGCCGCGGACGCCGCCGGACTCGACGAGCGGTTCAAGCCACCGCCCGGCCAGGGCCTCGGCTCCGGCCGGGGGCTCGTCGGGCCTGGTCACAGGCTCGTCGGGCCTCCTCAGGAGGCCCGCCTTGAGGAAGGCCGCGAGAATCCAGAGGCGTTCGAAGGCGGCCAGGGGCGCGGTCTCGGGGAAGAGGCCGCCGTAACGCCGTGCGGTCGCTTCAAGAGCGGCGACGGCCGTGCGGCGTGCGGTACCGGTAGGACCGGTGGGACCAGTGAGGTCGGCGGCGAGCCATGCGGCGGTCGCGGCGGGTGAGCCGCCCAGCAGGCCGGGACCGGGGCGGGGGACGAGGGCGGGCGGGCAGGCCGCCGCCAGGGCTTCGTAGCAGTGGTTCCACTTGACCGGTAGCGCGGGAACCTGCCGGAGCCGGTGTTCCAGCGCGGTGGGCGGGGCCGGGGGAAGTCCGTACGCGGTGCCGGGGCGGGGGGCCCGGTGCAGGGCCCGCAGGGCGGGGTGGCCGGTGGTTCCCCGGGGGGCCAGGGTGTCCAGGAGCCGGCCGACCTCGGTGAGGAGCCCGGGGACCAGGAGTTCCACGGCCGCCGTGTCGGGCGGGGCGCCCTGCGCGGGCATCTCCCGCAGGGCGGCCAGGCCACCGGTGACGGCCCTGACGACCCGTTCGCCGGGCAGCCCGTGGGACAGGTGGGAGAGGAGCGCGGCGGTGGCTCCGAGGGTGGGCAGGAGACGGTGTGCGGTGGAGCCCCGGCCCCACAGGCCTTCGGGTCCCTGCTGGTCGAGGAGCCAGTCGAGTCTGGCCGCGCCGCCGGAGAGGCCGGGGTGGTGGGCGTGCACGCGTGCGGTCTCGTACACGCTGGGGGTGATGTGCCCCCACGGGTCGGCGTCGACCTGTTCCAGCAGGTGTCCCGCCCATCGGGCCCGCTGCGCCGCGCCCCGGGGGCCGGACAGTGCGACGTGTCCGCGGGCCGCGGGCCGGGTCAGGGGGGCGCTCACCGGGACGGGCCCGGGTGGTGCGCGCCGTTGTCTTCCGGGGCGGATTCGTCCGGGGCGGATGGGGCGTACGGGGCCTGCGTCGCGTGCGGGGTGTGGGGGGCGGCGTACGAGGTGACGGTGGCGGGCATGCGTCCGGGGTTGAGGGCGAGCCCGGGGAGGCGGGGCAGGCGGAGGGCCGCGGGCTGGAGTTCGATGTGCCGGCGGCTCGCGAGGGAGGCGAGCAGGAGGACTCCCTCGACCAGGGCGAACTCGTCGCCGGCGCATTTGCGGGCGCCGTCGCCGAAGACCGTCGTGGGCGCCTTCGGTGCCCGAGGTGCCCGCTCGCCGCTCTGCGGCTCCCAGCGGCCGGGGTCGAAGCGGTCGGGCTCCTGGTGGAGGGCGGGCAGGCGGCCGATCAGGTAGGGGCTGTACGCGACGGTCGTGCCGGCGGGGAGGTCGTACCGGCCCAGCCGGGTGTCGGTGGCGGTCTCCCGGGTGAGGAGCCAGCCCGGCGGGTACATGCGGAGCGCCTCGGCGAAGACCTGGCGGGTGTAGGGAAGGCGGGGCAGGTCCTCCCAGGTCGCGGTGCGTCCGGCGAGTACGGTGCGGGCCTCGGCCCGCAGCCGCTCCTGGGCTTCGGGGTGCCGGGCCGTCAGGTGCAGTGCCCAGCACACCGCGCTCGCCGTCGTCTCCGTTCCGGCGGTGTACATCGTCACGGCCTGGTCCACGAGTTCGCCGTCGGTGAAGGCGTCCACCTCGCTGCCCGGGTCGCGGGCGTCGATGAGCAGGGACAGCAGGCTCGGTTCCCCACCGGTGCCCCCGCGCCGGTGGTCGGCGATCACCTCGGCCATGATCCGCCTGATCCGCCCGGTGGCCCGCCGGTAGCGCACGTTGCCGGGCGTGGGCAGGGCGCACAGCCACGAGGGCATCAGGGTCCGCCGTCCGAGACCGGACATGAGGACGTTGAAGTCGGCGGCGAGGTGGGCCCGGACGGCGGGGTCCAGGCCCGTGCCGAAGACGGCGGAGATGACCACACCCGCGGTGATCTTCCGTATCTCCACCATGAGGTCCACCCGCCGGCCGTCGCGCCAGCCCCCGACGACCTCCTCCACGCACGCGGTCATGATCCGTGCGTAGCCGGGGAGTCTGGAGTGGTGGAAGGCCGGCTGGACGAGCCGTCGCTGTCGGCGGTGCTCGACGCTGGGGCAACTGGCCACGCCGTGTCCGCCGGCCTCGCGCAGGCGGTCGTACATCGGGCCTCCTTTGTCGAAGACCCGGTCCCGTACCAGCATCGTCCGGGTCAGCTCCGGATCGCACACCACGACCATCCGGTGGCCGGCGAGCCGGATCTCGACCAGGTCGCCGTGTGCGGGCAGTTCCCGCAGGAACGCCAGCGGCGCGCGCAGGAACGCCGCCATGTGCCCCAGGACCGGCACCCCACCGGGTGCTTGGGGCACCCCGTTCTTCGTGCTCTCCATGCCTGCCACCTCTCGCCGTTGGATGAATCCGGGTACCGGGCCCGGCACCCGGCGACACGTTCGGACACGTTCGGACGCGTGTCAGACATGTTCGGACGTGTTCGGACGTGTTCGGACGCGTTCAGATACGGGAAGCGGTCGTGGCTGTGCTTCCGGTCGCGGTTCCGGCCCTGGCGCCGGTCGCGGTTCCGGTCCCGGTCGCGGGCTCGGTCACGGTCCCGGTCCCGGTCGCGGGCTCGGTTCCGGTCGTCGCGGTTCCGTACCGGCCGGGCAGGTGGTCCGAGAGGAGCCCGTCGAGGAAGTCGTCCAGGCCGCGCAGGTAGGTGCGGGACCACGGGGCCGAGCGGGCGAGGGAGTCGCGGAGCGCGCGGTAGGCGGCGCATGCCTCGTCGAGCATCGCCCGCACCCGGTCGGCGGCGTCCTCGACCGGGCATCCGTCCCGGCGTGCGGTGATCGTGATCAGGTTGGACAGTTCACCTGTGTCCGGTCCGTGTGCCTGTTCCCAGGGGAAGGAGACGATGTCGTTGAAGAGCAGGACGACATCACAGAATCGTTTCAGCAGATGGTCCGTCACCGGGCCCCGGTGGAACGCGTCGGCGAGTTCCTGGCCGGTCGCCCATTCGACGAGGGGCGGGAGCATCCGGGCGAAGCTCAGGTGGCGCCGCATGGTCAGGTAGTCGGCGGCGGTGACCTCCCGGGCCGACCGCTCCCACAGCACGGCGAGGAAGTACCCGCGTACCGCGTCCGCCAGCCGGCCGAACTGTGCCGGGCTGAGACGGGGCCGCAGCGTCGCGGTGACCGAGGCGAAGGCGGCGACCGTCGCGTCGTCCACGGTCCCGCGCGCGCCACCGGGCCCGACAGGCCCGCACGGCCCACCCCGCCCCACCAGTCCACCCGGTCCCCCCGGCTCACCCGGTCCGCCGGATTCCAGGATGCCGACGAGGCGGGCGATCACCACGGCCGTGTCCACGGCCCCGGGAGCCGGACCGGTCCCGTCGCCGTTCTCCCCCTTGTTCCCGTCCCCGCTCTCGTGGAGGTCGTCGAAGGCCGTGAACCACATGAAGGTCTCGGCGACGACCCGCTGGCCGTCGAGGTCGGCCGCGGGGAAGCAGCGGACGACGCTCGCCCCGATCCCGGTGCGCACGAGACGCCCCCGTACTTCCTCGTCCCGCACCATGTCCCACCGGTGCAGCGCCGCGGCGGCATGGGCCTCCACCACGCCGGCCACCGAGTCACCGGCCGACGGATCACCGGCCGACGGATCACCCGTCGGCGGTCCCTGTGCCGGGCTCACGCGAGCACCCCTCGCCGCACGGTCGGAGCCGTACCCGCCAGGACCCGGCCGCGCGGGGACGGAACCCCTCTTCCGCCCCGGCGGGGTACGGCGTCACGACTGTGGTGCACAAGCACTCCTCCGGCCCTCCGGCCCGGTACCCACAGGCACCATCGCGCCGGAACACCCGGCTGTCCCACCCGACACCGAATTGATAGACGCTGAGCTTGCGCGACACAAGACGGCCTCAACCTCAGCGGTGCGAAAGGTTCATGAAGGACGTGGAAGGCAGGACGGGCTCAGAAGGGCTCAGAGGGACTCCCCACCGGGAGGCCGTGAGGCGGGGAGCCGGGGAGCCGGGGAGAGCAGAGCCAAGGGGGACCGCCCGCGCCGCTGCGGGCGGACCGCTGCGACCATCCGGGCGGATCTGCCTCCTGTCCTCGTTGCCCGATCAGGCACACCTCGTTGACCTGCTCGGCGGCTCACCCCGCTGCCCGAGTTACTCAGGCTGTCCATGGCGGCTTGGCTGCTCCACGCCGCCGACGAGGAAGAGGAGATCCTGCCATGCGTCGGATTCGTTCATTTGCCATCGCGGCAACTGCCCTGGCCGCAGCCCTGGGCGCGGTACCCGCCGCGACCGCGGCCCCCGGCAGCGCGGCGGCCTTCAGCTGTTCGCCCGGATACTTCTGCATCTACAGCGGCTGGAACGGCGAGGGCATCCGCTGTCAGTGGTCGCAGAACAGCAAGGCGAACACCGCCGACGACTGTTCCTTCATCCGGGACGGGAAGAACGTGCTCTCCGTCCGGAACAACACCGGGCACCGGGTGCAGTACTACACCCGGACCAACTACAACGCCCGCGTCGGCTCCACCCCGAGCGGCCAGGAGGGCAACCTTCAAGGCAACTACCAGATCCGCTCCTTCCGCCCCCAGTAGGACGGGAGCGCGGGCGAGGAGCAACGACCGCGCGAGCACCATGAGCAGCATGAGCACGACGACGCGCTCGGTGTCGTCGTCCACCGCCAGGTGCTCGCGCAGGTCGGCAGGACCTATCCGTGCGAGACCTCGGCCGCGTTCGCCACGTCTGCCACGTCTGCCGCGTCCGCGACGCCCGTCACGCCGGAGCCTTCGCGACGCACCCGCTCGGCCCCCCAGGCGGTGAGCGGCCCGAGCGCTTGGTTGAGCGTGCGCCCGTGCTCGGTCAGGGAGTACTCCACCCTCGGCGGCACCTCGGCGTACACCTCCCGGTGCACGAGGCCGTCCTCCTCCATCTCCCGCAGGTGCTGCGTCAGCATCTTCTCGCTCACTCCCGGCAGACCGCGACGGAGCTCGGAGAAGCGGCGTACGCGATGGGCGTCGAGTTCCCAGAGGATGAGGCCCTTCCACTTGCCGCTCACCACGTCGAGCGCGGCGTCGATGCCACAGATGTAAGGCCCGGTTCTCGGCACCTTGACCATCACTCATCCCCCCTTACTAAAGGGTAAGTACCGCAGTAAATAGTGGGTACTTCCGAGAGTAGTGGGGTTCTCCGAGCATGGAGGGGTGAACGCACACCAGAACCACACCACCAGGCAAGACAGCCCTGTCACCGTGATCGGACTCGGCCCGATGGGCCGGGCGATGACCCGTACCCTCCTCGCCGCCGGCCACCCGGTCACCGTCTGGAACCGCACCGCCGGCCGGGCCGACGGCGTCGTCACCGACGGAGCGACGCTCGCGGCGACACCCGGCGAGGCCGTCGAAGCGAGTGGCCTCGTGATCCTCAGCCTCACCGACTACCAGGCGATGTACGACATCCTCGGCAGCGCCACCGCATCGCTCGCCGGCCGGACGCTGGTCAACCTGAGCTCCGACACTCCCGACCGCTCGCGCGAGGCGGCAACCTGGGCGGCGGGCCACGACGCCACCTTCCTCACCGGTGGTGTCATGGTCCCCGCGCCGATGGTCGGCACGGAGGCGGCCCATGTCTACTACAGCGGCCACGGCCAGGTGATGGAGAGACACCTGGCGGCGTTGACCCTGCTCGGGACACCGAAGTACCTGGGCGAGGACCCGGGCCTCGCCCAGATGATGTACCAAGCCCAACTCGCGCTGTTCCTCACCACCCTGTCCGGCCTGATGCACGCCACCGCGATGCTGGGTACCGCGGGGATGAAGGCCGAGGAAGTGCTGCCGGAGTTGCTCTCCTCCGCCGACTCGATCGGCGACATCCTGAGGGCCGGTGAAGACAACCCCGGCGCCGCGCTCGATGCCGGAGAGCATCCCGGCGACCTCAGCACGGTCACCATGATGGGTGCGACGGCCGACCACATCGTCGAGACCAGCACAGCGCTCGGCCTCGGCCTCGCGCTCCCCCTGGCCGTGCAGGCCCACTACCGGCGCGCGGTCCAGGACGGACACGGCAGCGACAACTGGACCCGCATCATCGACGGCATCCGGGCACCGCGCTGACCGGACGCGAGACCGCTGCACCCACGCCCGGCCGCGCCTCCGCCCGGACCCCACCGCCTGCTCACACCCTCACCGGACCCCACCCCGGGACCCGAACCCCGGTCCCGAGGACAGGCAGATAGGTTCCGGGGCGCCTACCCTGAGGTGGGGGCCGGAGCGGGACCAGGAGGGCATCATGATCGTTCTCGGCGTCATTCTGCTGATCGTCGGCTGGGTGGCGAGCATCAGCATTCTGTGGACCATCGGGATCATCCTCGTCGTCATCGGGGCCGTCCTCTGGATCGCCGGGTCCCTCGGACACGCGGTGGGCGGTCGTCGGCACTACTGGTGACGACGGCGACGGGCGGAGCCGCGCGGGCCGAAGAGGTCAGCGCGGCCGCCGGCCCAGCGGGCTCGGCAGGAGCCTTCCGAAGACGTAGGCCAGGGCGACGCCGACCACGGTCGCGCCGATGCGTTCGGCGACCCGGCCGCTCTCCTGGCCCGGTTCGGACTGGAGGAGGAGCAGCAGGATCAGCACCGTCGGGAACGCGGGCAGGATGTACCAGCGGCTGCCCTGTGTGGCGGTCGTCAGGGCGGTCACCACCAGCGCGGTGACCCCGTACGCCCACCCCGGCGGCGCGGTGTACAGCAGGGCGACGGTCGCGCACACACCTGCCAGGACCGCCCCCACCCGGCCGATGCTCCGCAGGCGCTGCATGTCGGCGCGGGGGCGCATCACCATCAGCGCGGTGATCACCGGCCAGCCCGGGTGCGTCGGCGCCCACGCCAGGCCCACCGCGGTCGCGGTGGCCCCCGCGGCGCCCAGGCGCAGCCCGTAGTCGAGCGCGGCCCGGCCGTCGCCGGGCGGGAGGGGTGAGGGGCCGCCGGGCGAGGGGGCTCCGGACCGCCCGGGCCAGGCCAGGCAGACCAGGCAGGCGTAGAGGGAGCCGGCGAAGATCAGCACCGCGGTTTCCAGGGCGTCCGCCACCCGCCCGAAGCTCAGGCCCGCCCCGGCCAGGGGCAGGCACAGGGTCATCGCCAGGATGCCCAGGCGGCGACGGGCGGCCAGCAGGGCCGCCCCCACGGCCAGGACGAACATGCCCGGCACGGCCACCCAGGTGAAGTGGGCCAGCGCGGAACCGACGAGCAGGGAGACGCCCACCGCCAGGCCCAGGACGGGAATGACCAGGCGGGTGCGGCGGGCGGCCGGGAGTCCGAGCACGGCCGCGGGGAGCACGCCGATCGCCAGGGCCATGCACCGGCCCGGATCGTGCAGGGAGACCACCCCCGCCGGCAGCGCGTACACCACGCCCAGCGCGCACGCCGGCCACGACCACGCCACCGCGGGGCGCTGGGGGGCCGCCGCCCCGTCCCGGGCGGGGGGCGCGGCCCCGGGCGCCGGGTCACGGGCGGCGCCGGGCCCCGGACCACGGTCGGCATCGGCCATTGCGGACTCCCTCAGAGCGAACCGGCACAGGCTCACACCGTGCACCGATCCGGCCGCGCAGGCACCGAACCACGCCCGGCGGGGGCGTGCGAGTCCCGGGTGGACCGGGCCGCGGGGAGCCGTCGGTGGCCGGAATCCGGACGGGCGTCCGGAGTTCCGGGCCGAAGGGGAGCCTGCCCGAGGCCGCGCAGAGCCTGCCCGAAGCCCCGTCCAGAGCCTCCGCCCAAACCCGTCTGAAGCCCGTCCGGAGCCAGCCCGGAACCCGTCCGGAGCCAGGGCGTGTTGCGAGAAGTGGCGCCCGGCTCGTGCCCGGGGCCCGCCCGGCTCGCGCAGCGCGGCTGCGGTCCGTAGGGGCGAGAACGAGCCACCCCTGATTCCGGGGCATGGGAGGTGTCGCGCCGGGGCAGTGTTGATCATGGTGCGCGGTCGGGGGTGGCAGGGCAGTTCGTGACCTTGTGGTCCGACGGCACAGGTCGAAGTCGAAGGAGGCGTCGTGCACGCGGTACCGGGCGACGGAGCGGGAACCGGGCGGGGGGACAGCGCCCTGGACGACTTCGTCGCGCTTTCCGCCGGGCTGACCGGTTTCACGGGCGCCGAGTTGCACGCCCTCGGCGTGGCCCGGGAGTACCTGGCCGTCGTCCTGGACCGGATCGGCGCCGACGGCTACGCGCGGCTCGCCGCCGCACCCGAAGCGCCCGGCGCGGAGACGCAGGAGGCAGAGGAGATGGTCAGGGCGGTGATCCACCTCTGGTACACCGGGAGCTGGCCGGGGCTGCGGGGCGGTGCACCCTTCGTCGTGTCGTCCGCCGCCTACGCGGCCGGGCTGGTGTGGCGCGCGGCCGGTGTGCCCGCCCCCGGGACGGTCTCCGCCGGTTTCGGAAGCTGGTCCGGGCCCCCCGCGTCGCCCACCGCCGCGTCCCCCACCGCCGGGCCCGCGTCCCTCACCACCGGACGCGGGGAGGCGGGCCGGTGAAGGTCTCGCAGCGGTACGACGTGATCGTGGTCGGCGGCGGGATCGCCGGGTCGCTCGTCGCCCGGCACCTGGGTGACCGTGGCCGCCGGGTCCTGGTGCTGGAGGCCGGGGTCCGCGAGAGCGACCCCGAGCGGGGACACCGCGAGGCCCTGGAGAGGTACCTCACCGCGTCCGTGAAGGTGCCCGGAGCCTCTTCCCCCGGCCACGGCGGCGCCCCCTGGCCGGAGGTGAACGACCTGAGCGGGCGGGAGGGCGGCGGCTACCGCGCGGACGGGTACCTCGTCCAGGACGGTGAACTCCCCTACGCCAGCGGGTACGTCCGGGTCAACGGCGGCACCGGCACCGTCTGGACCGGGCTGACGCCGAGGATGCTGCCCGAGGACTTCGACACCGAGGCGTTCGGCTACGGGCGCAGCTGGCCGCTGTCCTACGCGGAGCTGGAACCGTACTACCGGGCCGCCGAGTACGAGTTGGGGGTGTCCGCCGATGTGGAGGAGCAGCGCGCCCACCTGGGTCTGCCCTTCCCCGAGGGGTATGTCTTCCCGATGCGCGCCCTTCCCGCGAGCCGTCTGGACCGGGCCGTCGCGGAGCGGGTGGACGGGCTCCGGGCCGAGGACCCGGCCGGTGGCGGCCCGGTGGAGCTGCGGGTGGTGGGCACTCCGCACGCGCGCAACGGTGTGCCCCACCCCGGGTACGGCGGCGGGGCCGGATACGTTCCCGTCGGCGCGTACGGGAAGCCCGACGCGGGCAGTCGTTGCGCGGGCCACGCGCTGTGCGTCCCCCACTGCCCGGCGCACGCCAAGTACACCTCCTTGAAGACGCAGGCGCGCTGGGGTTCCTCGGTGACCCTGGTGGACCGGGCCGTGGTCAGCCGGGTGCTCGTGGACGCGGGCGGCCGGGCCACCGGCGTCGAGTACCTGTCCTGTCCGCCGGACGGCCCGGGGCGGTCCGGTACGGGGCGGCCTGGCGCGGGGGCGCCGGACGCGGGGGCGGTGACCGTCCACACGGTGAGCGCCGATGTCGTGGTGCTGGCCGCGCACGCGATCGAGAACGCCCGGCTGCTGCTCATGTCCGGCCTGGCGGACCGCAGCGGACAGGTCGGCCGCAACCTGATGGACCATCCGGTGCTGCTGACCTGGGGGCTCATGCCCGAGCAGGTCGGCCCGTACCGGGGGCCGGGTTCGACCTCGGGCTTCGAGGGGTTCCGGGCCGGTCCGGCCCGCCGGCTGCGCGCCCCGTTCCGTATCGAGATCGGCAACTGGGGCTGGGGGTGGGCCAAGGGCCCCGTCGACACCGATGTCGCCGAGCTGCTGTACGGCACGGACGGGCGCGGGCTGCGGGGCGGGGAGCTGCGCCGGGCGGTGGCGGACCGGGTCGGGCGGCAGTTCACCTTGCAGTTCGAGATGGAGCAGGGCGCGGACCCGTCCAACCGGGTCACCCTCGACCCGTCCCGGCGCGACGCGCTGGGTCTGCCGCGGCCGGTCGTGACGTACGGGCTGTCCGGCCACGTCAAGGACGGGATCGCCGCCGCCAAAGCGGTCTCCGACCAGATCTTCGCGCTGCTGGGGGCCGAGGACCGCACCGACTTCTCCTCGGCTACGGCCTGGCCCGGCCGTTTCGTGCACGACGGACGGACCTACGGGTACCGGGGGGCCGGGCACGGCGCCGGCACGCACATCATGGGCGGCTCGCCGCACACCTCGGTCGTCGACCAGTGGCAGCGCTGCTGGGACCACCGCGGCCTGTACGCGGTGGGCTGCGGCAGCATGCCGTCGGTCGCCACCTCCAACCCGACCCTGACCATGGCCGCGCTCACCCTGCGCAGCTGCGAGCGGATCGAGGCCGACCTGGCGGAACGCGACCGCCCCGCCACGCTCTCCACCTCCCAGAAACTCCGAGATCCCTGAGAACCCCGGACCCCGAATCCCGTCCCCCTGTGCCCCTGTGCCCCTGTGCCCCCGATCTTCTGGAGCCGTCCGTGAGCCCCCTTCCCCTGCCGCCCGTCGCCGCGCCCTACCAACTGCCGTTCCACTACGGGGCCCTGCACACCATAGGGCTGGACCATCTGGTCGATCCGGAGCCGGTGCGCGCGGTGCTGGCCGAGCATCATCCGGCGCTGACCGCGGCGGAGTTCGACGGCCGGGCCCTGGTCTCGCTCAACTACCAGCTGTACTTCGCCCAGTACCCGTCCGGCGGGGGCATCACCCAGGAGATCGAGGTCAACATCGTCGCGCACCCGGCGGCGGCTGCGGACCGGCTGCCGCAGGTGAGCTACGCGCAGTACGCCCAGGGCTACGACCAGACGAAGCTGCTCGGCATCGCCCGCGTCCACGTCCTGTGCGACAACCCCCTGGCCATCGACGCCGGGCGCGCCCTGTACGCGGAGCCGAAGTACCCGGGCTGCTTCCAGGTCTCCGTGCCCTCGCCCAACGGTCCCGCCGGGGACGTCTGGGACATCGACTGCCACGCGGCCGACCTCGCCCCGGACGGTGGTGTCCGCCGGCGCGGGGACGCGTTGTTCTCCCTCGCCGCCGATCTGGACGGGCTGCCCTTCGCCACCGCCGACAGCACCCCCGTCACCGGCTACGGGACCGAACCGGGCGGCAGGACCCTGGCCGGACCGATGAACGTCCACCATCCCTACCGCTGGTTCGACCTGGCCGGGCCGGGTGCCCGGGGCCGGGCGCGCCTGACCGTCCACGACGGGGGCGGCGAGGTCGGCCGGGATCTCGTCCGCCTGATCGGTGACACGCCCGCGGCGGGCGCCTGGACCTTCCAGTCGCCCCCGGTCGCGGCCCATCACCGCCCCTACTACCTGGCGTGAACCCGCTCCGCCGGGTCCCGCGCCACGGCCCGGCGGTGCGGTGGGAGGGGTCAGGGGGCGGTGTGCAGTATCTCGCGGAGGGTCTGCGCGAACGCGGCGGGTTCTCCGTGCTGGCCGAACTCGCCGCCGAGGAAGCCGCCGTGGTGGCTGGGGAAGACGGCCGGTGCGGTGTGGAGCGCGGCGGCGATCGCCGCCGCCGCGCGGGCGGGGAACTCGCCCTCCGACTCCTTGCCCGCCGCCACGACGATGCGTACCGGGGCGGCGCGCAGCGCGGCGAAGTCGGGCCGGTAGCCGGTGCAGCCGCGGATGTTCTGCCCGAGCAGGGGGTCGTCGCGCGATCCGTCGTCCTGGACGGGGAGCCCGAAGGCGGCGGGGTCGGGTGCGGGCCCGTCGGCCCAGTCGGCCGGGAAGGGGCCCTTGCGGGCGGCCACCGTGATGAACTTCGCCATCGCGGGGCCCCTGCCGTCGCGCAGGTAGGTCGCGTGGATGTCCGCGCAGGCCGCCAGTACCGCCTCGCGGTCGGGCAGGACCTGGGCGGCCGGGGGCTCGTGCGCGACGAGTGTCCGTACGTGTTCCGGGTGGTGGGTGACCAGGGCGAGCGCGTTGACGGCGCCACCGCTGCTGGCGAACACGTCCACGGGGCCCGCCCCGGCCGCCTCGATCACCCGCCGCACGTCGTCGGCGTGCTCCTCGGGCACCGACTCGGCCGCGCCGTCCGTGCGGACGCTGCGGCCCACTCCGCGCGGGTCGTAGGTGAGGACGGTCCGGTCGCCGAAGTACGAGGCCAGCGTGACGAACCCGCCGGCGTCCATCGGTGACCCGATCAGGAGGAGGGCGGACGGCCGGGCGGCCCCGCCGTTCGGCAGGCCGGCCCGGACGTCGTACCGGAGGGTGGCACCGGCCGCGTCCAGTGTGTGGGTCACGGGTTCGGTCATGACTGTCTCCTCGGATTTCGCGCCATCGGATGCGTTCACGCTCTCGGAAGGGAAGACCGGTGGCATCGCCGGAACTCATCGCCCGCAGAGGTACTTTCCGCCGGAACCTGCCGCGCGACCCTGCGGGCGCGGGGGAGAAACCGTGCGCTACCCCCCGCTACCTCCCCCGCTACCTCCCCCACTGCCTCCCCCCACTGCTCCTCATCGCCTCCCGCCGCCGCTCCCCCGCCGGCCTCGGACGGGGGGTGGTCCCGCCGTCGGCGAACGTTCCCGGCCCCGCGATGGCCGTTCTCCGCCGTGGTCGTGACACAGGTGAGAACGTATCGTCGGCTCCACAACCACGGATCGGCCACCACCAGTTCAGGGAGGACCGGGTGAGCGTCTTCGACGACCTGCGCCGTCGGCGGGACATGCGCAGGCTGATGGCCGCGCTCACTTCCTCGGTCGCCGGGAAGCTCACCGTCCCGGCCGATGTCACCGCGCTCGGCCCCGCCCTGTGCGAGGCGATGGCCGAGCGGCGCGGCAGGCCCGTCCTGCTCAAGGTCGTCGCGATACCGCCGGAGATCGGGGTGACCGGGATGTGGCTCGCGAAGCAGGACGCCGACCTGGTGGTCGTCGAGGAGAACACCGAGCCCGGCCACAAGCTGGTCATCCTCGGCCACGAGCTGTGGCACATGGAGGCCGGTCACTGCGGTCACCACCTCCCCGGCGCCGCCGTCGCGGCCCGCGCCCTGCCCGGCGCGGAGGCCGGCTGGGCCGAGGCGTTCACCGCCGTCGCCGCCCGCACCCACTTCGAGGACGGCCACGAGAGCGAGGCGGAGGAGTTCGGTCTCCTGCTCGGCAGCAGGTTCCGTACGTGGCTGCCCGGGCACCGTACTCCGGCCAGCCGCACGGAGGTCGAGGGCCGCATCGAGGCGTCCCTCAGCTACCGTCGCGGTGGGATGCAGGGCGGATGACGCCCACCGGGATCAACCTCGCGTTCGCCGCGGGCGCCCTGTGCCTGACGATCGCGTTCGTCATCAGGCTGCCCAGCATCATCCACTTCTGGCGCGACCCCTTCGTCAGGGCCGTGGGAGGACTCCTCGTCCTGGCGTGCTGCGTCTTCGTCTTCGCCGCGCCCCCGACGATCGCCAAGGTCAACGACCTCACCGGGGTGGCCAACTTCTCCGCCCCGTGGGTCTACACCCTGCTCACCGCGTTCTGCGCGTCGTGCCTGGTGCTCATCCTCATCTGGCGCGGGGGCCCGGCCGCCGCCATCCGCCGCTCGGTCCGGTGGGTGATCGGCCTCTACACCGGTGTCATCGTCGTCCTGTGGCTGCTGTTCGCCCTCGCGGACGTGCCCACCGAGCGGCTGCGGGACCTGGACACCTACTACGCGAACGCCCCGTACATGCGCGAGGTCATCGTCCTGTACCTGCTCGCGCACCTGATCGCGTGTGTCGTGACCTCCTGCCTCATCTGGAGCTGGAAGCGGCGGGTCGAGGGCTGGCTGCGCAGCGGGCTGTTCTTCCTGGGCACCGGCTACCTGCTCAACATCTGTTACGACTGCGTGAAGTTCGCCGCCGTCGTCGCCCGGTGGACCGGGAACGACCTGGACTGGCTCAGCACCCATGTGGCGCCGCCCGTCGCCTGCGGCTCGGCGCTGCTGATCAGCATCGGTTTCATCCTTCCCCATGTCGGGCAGCGCTTCCAGGAGGTGCGCGCCACCTGCCGCAGCTACCGGCGGCTCGCCCCTCTCGCCCGGGCGCTCCACGGCGTCGTCCCGCCCACCGCGACGGTCAAGCTGCGGCCGTTCGTCCCCAAGGACCTGCTCCTGGTCCACCGGGAGACCTTCATCCGGGACGGCATGCTGCACCTGGCCCCCTTCCTCGACGAGGAGTTGCGGCGGCGGGCCGAGGCGGACGCGTTACGCACCGGCAGTTCCCCGGCGGACGCCCTGGCCCTCGCGGGCGCGGTCGCGGTCCTGGCGGCGGTCGCCGCCAAGCGGGGCGCTCCCCGGCCGGATTCCGGCCGGGGAGGGCCGTTCGAGCCGTTCGGACCGCTCGGCGACGGCATGCGCGACATCGGGTCCATCTCGGCAGCGCTGAAGAGACCGGCCGCCGTCGCGGCCCTTCTGCGGCGCGTGCCCGTCCCGGAAGAGAGTGTCCGCCCATGAACGCAACCGCCGCCCCCGCCGTCGGTGCCGGCCCGCCCGCCCCGCGGGCCGTGGTCCTCGGCGGCGGGCTCGCCGGGATGCTCGCGGCGGCGGCGCTGTCCGCCCACGCCGACGTCACGATCGTGGACCGGGACGGGTTTCCCGACTCGGCCGCACCCCGCAGGGGGTCTCCGCAGGCCCGCCACGCCCACCTGTTGTGGTCCGGGGGCATGGAGGCCATCGAGGAGCTGGTTCCCGGCACGCTGCGGCGGCTCCTGGAGCGCGGCGCGCACCGTACGGCCCTGCCGACCGGCATGGTCGCCCTCTCTCCGCACGGCTGGTTCCGGCGCTGGCACGAGTCGCACTACATGGTGCTGGCCAGCCGGGACCTCCTCGACTGGACCGTCCGCGAGAGCGTCCTGTCCCGGCCGCGCGTCACCCTGCTCCAGCGGGCCGAGGTGCTCGGTCTCGAAGGGCGGGCCGGCCGGGTCACGGGAGCCCGCATACGCACGGCCGCCGACCGGTCGGTGTCGTCCGATCCATCCGATCGGTCCGATCGGTCCGATCGGTCCGTTCTGTCCGTCCTCTCCGCGGACATCGTCGTGGACGCCACCGGCCGGGGCTCGAAAGCCACCCAGTGGCTCGCCCGGCTGGGTGTCAGCCCGCCCGTGCAGCACGAGGTGAACTCCGGCCTCGCCTACGCCAGCCGTGTCTACCGGGCACCGGAGAAGGCCCGTACCGCCTTCCCCGTCGTCAGTGTCCAGGCCGACGCGCGGGCGGACGGGCCGGGGCGGTCCGGGACGCTGCTGCCCATAGAGGGAGGCCGCTGGCTCGTGAGCCTGTCCGGCACCCGGGGCGGCGAACCGTCCAAGGACGCCGGCCAGTTCGAGGCGTTCGCCCGGCAGTTGCGCCACCCCATCATCGGGGAACTCCTCGCCCGTGCCGAACCGCTGACCGACGTCAGTGTCACCCGTAGCACGGCCAACCGGCGGCGCTACTTCGAGAAGGTCCCGGACTGGCCGGACGGCTTCGTCGTCCTCGGGGACGCGGTGGCCACCTACAACCCCGTCTACGGCCACGGCATGTCGGTGGCCGCGAAGTCCGCCGTCACCCTGCACGAGGTGGTCGCCCGGCACGGCTGGGGAAGTCCGGGGCTGGCCCGGCGCGTCCAGAAGGCGGGGGCCCGTCCGGTCACGGCGGCCTGGAACCTGGCCACCGGGCAGGACATCTTCTACGCCGGGGCCACCGCGCGGGAGCCCAGCCGGGTGGAGAGGGCCATGGCCGGGTTCGTCGGCCGGCTCATCCTCACCTCCACCGGCAACGGGCACGTCGCCCGCCGGGTGACCGACGTGATGACGTTGCAACGCCGCCCCGAGTCACTGGTGACGCCCTCGATCATCGCCGCCGCGGTCGCCGGCCCGCTGCGCCGCCCGTTGCAGGGCCCGCCGCTGACCTTCGACGAACTCGTCGCCGCAGGTCTGTGACACCCCCGGCCCGGCCCCCGGAACCGGTGAGGGCGGGGACCGGGCCTGTGGTGGTTCAGGGGGGTCAGGGAGTGGTGAGGGCGAACCAGAAGTCGAAGGTGTCCAGGAGCCCGGCCAGAGTGGTGACGGGGTCGATGGTTCCGCTGTCGACGGTCAGGTCGCCGCTGTCCACGAGTGCGCTCACCTCGGCGGGGACGTCCGCGGCCAGGGCGAGCTGGTTGAGGCCGGTCCGGGTGAGGGTGTACGCGGCGTCGGCGGTGGTGGGCGGTGTGTCCGGTGTGCTGTAGACGAGGACGCCGTTGCGGAGCTGGACGGTGCACCGCGCCGGGTCACCGGCGAGGGGGTCGGTGAGGGTGAGGTTGACGGTCAGCGGGTGGTCCGCGGCCTCGATGCCGTTGAGGCGGATGCCGAGGTAGTCGAAGACCATGTCCTGGGGCATGGCGGCGATCACGTCGTCCGTGATGATCTCCGGTGCGGGCAGGCCGGCCGGTTCGCCGGACACGGGCCGGTCGCGGAGTTCCTGGGCTCCGGCGATGTAGAAGTTCCGCCAGGGCCCGCTCTCCGCCTGGTAGCCGAGCTGCTCCAGGACGTCGGCCTCCAGCTGCCGGGCGGCGGTGTCGGCGGGGTCCGCGAAGACCGCGTGGCTGAGGAGTTCGGCGGCCCACCGGTAGTCCTCCGCCGAGGTGGCGTTGTCGTACGCGCTCCGCGCCAGGGCGACGACCTTGTCCGCGCCGCCGATCGCCTCGACGTAGCGGGGGCCCGCCTTCTCCGGCGGGAGGCCGTGCAGGTGGGCGGCGTTGCCGTCGAACCAGCCCAGGTAGCGCTGGTAGACGGCCTTGATGTCGTGGTTGGTGGTGCCGTAGTAGCCACGGTTGAACCACTCGCCCGACAGGCTCTCGGGGAGGGAGTCGTCGAGGTCCTCGGCGATCTCGGTGATCGTGCGGCCGTGGTTGGCGAGCCGGAGCGTCTGGTCGTGCAGGAAGCGGTACAGGTCCGCCTGCTTGGTGAGGAAGCCGACGATCTCGTCCGCCTCCTCGCTGGTCTTCCAGCGGGGCCAGAAGTGGCTGGCGAACAGGGAGGTGGCCTCGGCCCCGAAGAGGTCCACGGCCTCGTTGAGGTAGTTCGACCACGCCTTGGCGTCCCGGACCTGGGCGCCGCGCAGGCTGTAGAGGTTGTGCAGGGTGGGGGTGGCGTTCTCCGCCATGCAGAGGGAGTGGTGGTCCGGCAGGTAGAAGTTCATCTCGGCCGGGGCCTCGGTGCCGGGCGTGAGCTGGAACTGGAAGCGGATTCCGGCGAACGTCACCACCTGACCGGCCACGATGTCCGTGTCCGAGCCCGTGGACGACTGGACGACGGTACGGGTCGGGGCGAGCAGGCCGGTCGTCCCGGACGACATCGTCTTGCCCAGGCCCGCGTCCACCTGGTGGTTGGCCGACTTCGGCAGCAGCGACCCGTACATGAAGGTCGCGCGGCGGCTCATCGCGTTGCCCGCGTACACGTTCTCGCTGACGGCGTGCTCCAGGAAACCGTCCGGGGCGATGACGGCCACCCCGTCGGCCGGGTCCGGGGCCCCGCCGTCGAACAGGCCCCGGACACCGCCGTAGTGGTCGGTGTGCGAATGGCTGAAGATCACGGCCTTGACGGTCCGTGGTTCCTGGCCCTGCCGGTTGCGGTGCTTGCGGTACAGGGCGAGGGCCGCCGCCGCGCACTCCTCGCTGATCAGGGGGTCGAGGACGGCGATCTCCTGGGAGGCCTGGTCCGGGCTCTCCATGAAGGTGATGTTGGAGATGTCCATGCCGCGCACCTGGTAGACCGCGTCCGGCACCACCTCGTACAGCCCGACGTTCATGTTGTGGCGGGCGTTCTGCCACAGGCTCGGGTTGACCGTCTTCGGTTCCGGTCCCAGCACGGTCAGGAAGCGGTACGGGGCGAGGTCCCACGCGGCCGGCTCCCCGGGCGGCCCGTCCACGGAGAAGTCCCAGGGCAGCTCCTCGATCAGCCCCTGCTTCGCCAGGTCGTACTCGGTGTCGTCCTTCGGCAGGCTCGCCTGGACCTTGGCGTACAGCTCCTCGGTCAGACGGGTCGCGTCCTGGGGCGGGACGGGGGTGGGAGCGGTGCCGGAATCGGGCATGAAGCGTTTCCTCTCGACATGCTGGGGCGGGGAGCGCCGGTACACCGCGTGGGCCGGAGCACATGCCTGAACCACGCGGGAGCGGGGAGGTGTGTCCGTGCCGGGCGGGCGGCGGGCCGATGCGCCGCACCGAAGCTACGGCGCACCCCACCCCCCGGCAAGGGGGCCTTCGCCGATCGCCATGGGCCGGGGTCACTATCGGACATCCCGGCAGACCAAGGTTTCGAACCTCAGGAGTCACAAGGGCCGCGCACTCCCCGGCAGCCGCGGAAACCGCTGCCCGTCCGGCCCTGGACGGGCCGTTCACCAAGGTTTACGGGACGGGCCGACGGTGTGACGGTCGGCCGGTTCCGGCACGGGAGCCGTCGACGCGCACGGCCCGGACACCGGGGTGCCCGGGCCCGGTGTGCCCCTGGGGAGGTGGGGGAGGGGGAGCCGGACATGGAGCCCGGCACGGAGCCGGATCAGGAGCTCTCCCGCTCGTCCTCCCTACCCTCCTCGTCCTTCTTGCCCTCCTCGTCCTTCTTGCCCTCCTCGTCCTTCTTGCCCTTCTCTGCCTCCTTCGCCTCCTCAGCCTCCTTCGCCTCCTTGGCTTTCTTCTCCTGCTCGTCCTCCTCGGCCTGCGCCTGCCTGACTTCCATGATCGAGGTCTCGTACCGGTCGATGACCTGTTCCGGCGTGCGGTCGGTGTACCGTGCCACGTCGTCGAGAGCCGCCACCGCCCAGTTCGCCAGCGACAGGGCGAACGCCAGGACCCCGTCCTCGCCGTAGACGCGCTTGACGGCCTGGATGTACGCCACGTTCAGGTACGGCACCAGATCCGGGGACTGCCCGGTGCTCTGCCTCATCAACGCGATCGTCGTCTGTGTCGCCTCCTCCCGCCGCGGCAGCAACCGCTCCCGCTCGGCCGTGGCTTCAGCGATCAGGCGCCGGCGCATTTCCTTGTCCACGTTCCGTCCCTCCCGGAGGTTTTTCTGGCACCGTACGGCCCCCGGAACACCTGCGGGGCCGGATTCGCGCAGCCTCCACCTCCCGGACGAACGAAGAACCAACCGCAGTACGCCGCCCCCGGCCCCGACCACCCACCGGACAGCCCCTGGGCACCGCCGCTCAGGGGTGGCCGATGAGCCAGACGACCCGGACCTCCACCCGGTCGGCGACGACCCGGTACCCGATGGTCACTCCCGCCGACTCCAACGCCAGCTTGCGCAGTGCGTCCGTACCTTTCCCCTCCGGCGTCCCCACAGCCAGGGGCCGCTGGGACAACGGCCCCCACATGGCTTCATGGACGGCGTTGCGGCGAGAGGCCGGCCATGGCTCGTCGTGCCTGCGGATTGAGGATGACTTTGTATGTCATGCCCGGTCGCCTCCGTCCCGGTGCTCGAACGTCACCGGGTCGTAGTCGGCCATGACCACGTCCAGCGGGACACCGTCGTCGAGCCCGTCCTCGGAGTCGGCGACGGCCTGGAGGATCTCCGGATGGACCTTCGCCATCCATTCGACCCGGTAGGCGCTGATGACACCGCGCACTTTGCGGAGAGGTTCATCGCCTTCGCTGTGGAACGGCGCGGCCTCCAGAGCGGTGATGAATTCCTTCAGCAGGTCGGGCCAGGGAGCCAGCGCGGACTTCAGCTCCGCGATGCTCTGGGGACCCTCGTCCCACTCGACGGTGTCCGCTGACCGGGTCGGGAACGGCCCACTCGGCTGTGGGGTCATCGCCCAGCTCCTTCGATCGGTCCGTCCTCGGATGCTGATCGTCTGCCGCACCTCGCAGACGGACGCGGGGCGATCCAACCACCGGCGGGCCCGGCCCACGGCAGCCGTTGACCGGGATTCACCACAAAGCGCTACGCGATCCCCGTTCGGGGCCCACGGCGTCACCGCCGCTCGGGCGGGGGTCAGGGGCTGGGGAGGGGGGCGAAGGGGTTGGTGATCCTCGCCTGGCCGGCGAAGGTGAACAGGGGGGTGCCGGTCGGTACGGGGGTGGCGCCGAAGGCCTGGGTGAAGGCTGCTCCGCCCGGGGTGGTGAGGGTCAGCGGAATGTCCTTGGTGTTCACGCTGGTGGGGGTGAAGGAGACGCGGCTGAGGGAGACGGGGTAGCGCAGGAGGTCCGTGTTCTTCGCGGGTGCGCCGTCCTGGGAGACGTCCGCGCTGGTGCGGCCCTCGCCGATGCGGATGTGGACGACGAGGCCGGTCAGGTCGAGACGGTGTCCGCCGCCGGAGAAGCGCAGGCCGCCCTGGAGGGGGAGTTCACCGCCGGTGAGGTCGGGTGCGAGGGTGCCCGAGCCGGGGAAGGTGACGCAGTTCCCCGAGGCCGTCGCCGCGCCCGTGGCTTCGAGCGTCACCTTCTGGACCGCCAGGGTGTTCACCGCTTCTCGCGTCAGGCAGACGGTGCCGGTCCCGCGCAGGGGCAGGTCGGCCTTGACGGCTCCGGCCTGGACGGCGGTGACGGCCAGGGTCGCCGTCACCGCCAGGGCGAGCACGGCCACGCGCTTCTTGGAGTGGAGGACCTTCACGGGGCCGGAGATCTTCACGGGACGGGGGATCTCGGTGCTGAGGATTTTCACGCCACCGGTAACGACGGGAGCCCCGGGAGGAAGCGCCGCACCCACCCGTGATCACCCGTATGATCTCCCGTCACCCCTTTTGTGCCGGACGCGCACCGTGTGGCAACGGTTCACCGGGCCCGTGGTGCGCACTGCCTGACGTTGTGTTCGAGGGCTTCCAGCACGGTGGCGCGGGTCAGCTGGGCCGGCAGGAGACGTTCCAGGTCGCAGGGCAGGGGGGCCTGCTGCGGGGGCTGGAATCCGATCTGCGCCAGGCGGGCCATGCCGTGGCTCCGGGCGCGGGCGACGGCGGGCGCGGAGAGCAGGGGTTCCGTGGGCGGGCGGCCTGCTTCGGTGAGGACCTTGACGCAGGCCCGCGCCATGTCCGCGGCGGTCAGGCGGGCCGGACCGGCGGTGACCCAGTGGAGGCCGGGCGCGCCGGTGTCACCGCGCAGTTGGGCCGCGGTCAGGGCGGTCAGGTAGTCGACGAGGGTCTCCATCGGGATGACGTCGCACCAGCGGTCGGGTTCGACGGGCACCCCTCCTGTGCGCCCGCGCAGCAGTGCGTCGAGGAACGTGTGGGGGAACTGCCGGGCGGGCGGGGCGGGCGCGTCACGGGCGGCGAAGATGAGGGCCGTGCGGACGACGGCGACGCGCAGGCCGCTGGCGGCGGCCACTTCTTCGGCCCGCCGCTTGGACCGGCCGTAGGCACGCAGGCCGCGTGCGGCGAGGTCGTCCTCCGTCACGTCCATGGCGGCGGCGGCGGAGGACAGCAGCACCACGGGGGCGTCCGCCTCTTCGGCGAGCCGCAGGACGCGGCGGGTTCCCTCGGCGTTGACGTCGTCGAAGGCCGTCAGGTCGGCGGGGGCGAAGTCGGTGAGGGCGGCGCAGTGCACGATGACGTCGACGCGCTCCGCCAGCTCGCGCCGCGGGCCGTCCTCCAGCCCCAGTGACTCGACGGTGAGGTCGCCTTCCACACAGGTGACCCCGCCACCGGGCCGGCGGCGGTGTACGAGGGCGATGACCTCGTAGCGGGCGGCGAGGGCGGGCAGGAGGGCGGCCCCGACGACGCCGGTGGAACCGGTGAGCAGGACGGTGGGGCGCGGGGAAGACATGGGTGCCTCGCAGCGGGAAGGTGACGGGAAAGGGAAGAGAAGGGAAGGGGTCAGGAGACGGGAGGGGGCGGGCCGGGGAGGGGCTCAGGCGCGGGTGGCGTCGGTGAGCGCCGTCAGCTCCTTCTCCCACAGGCGCGGCAGGTCCCGTACGTGCTCGTGCCGGCTCTCGGCGGTGAAGGAGGCCGTGGCGCGTGCGCCGTGGAGGAAGAGGACGGTGGAGAACAGGTAGCCGCCGACGAGCGGGGGCAGCGCGACGCCACCGGTGACCGGGGACCCGTCCAGGGCCAGGGGGCCGGGGATCTGCAACAGGGTGGCGGTCGCGAGGGCGTCCCCGGGGCTGAGGAAGGCCGAGACGTGCGGGGTCAGCATCGCGTCGGGCAGGGCGTCGAGGATGCGCCGGTTGCGGTCCCTGGGCCAGCTCCGGGTCTGCTCGGCGACACGCGACAGCCGCCCTGCGGCGTGGGGTTCGTCGACGGGCAGGAGCACCCGGGCGTAGCCGAAGCGATTGCCGCGGTCCTGGCGCTCGGAGCGCAGGCGGACGCTGAAGGGGACGCGGACCGGGACGGGCCGGTCGCGTCCGGCGGGTGGCAGCCAGGCGCGCAGGGCGCCGGCCAGCGCGGCGAGGTAGACGTCGTTGAGTGAGGCACCGGAGGCCCGGGAGACGGCGCGCAGCGCGTCTGCGGGAACCTCGGCGGTGGCGAGCAGCCTGCCGTCGGTGGGCGCGGGGGCGTGGGCGGGGGCGACGGCCCACCGCCCCGGGCCCGGGCGGTGCGCAGAGTCCGGGCGGTCCGGGCGGTGCGGGGCACGGGGCGCGGGGGCGGGGGTGCGTGCGTCGAGCAGGCGCCTGACGGTGTGCCCGGCCGCCGCGCCGTCCTGGGCCGCGTGGTGCACCCGGTAGACGAGCCAGTACGTGTCGTGGTGCCCGGTGTCACGGTGCCCGGTGTCACGGTGCTCGGTGTCGAGGAGCCACAGCCCCCAGCGGGGCAGGTTCTCCGGCACCGGCTGGTTGGCCATCGTCTCCAGGGCGGCCTGGACCCGGTGGTCCCCGGCCCTGTCGTGGTCGAGGCGATGGTCGGGACGGTGCACGTGGCGGTGCACGTGGCGGGCGGCGTCGAAGTCGCCCGCCCGGAGCCAGGACTCCTCGCGGACGGGGCCGTCCAGGTGTTCCGCCAGTGCGGGCACCAGGGGCAGACGGGCCGTGACCAGTGCGGCGAGCCGCTCGGGCGTGGGCCTGGGGCCCCGCAGCCGCAGTGCCAGCCCGATGACGAAGCCGTCCGCCGGGCGTCTGCGGGCCCATTCGAGCATGCCGCGGTCCTGGACGGTGGTGAACCCGGCCGCGCCGCCCGCTGGTTCCGTCCGACCGATGTGCTCGCTCATCGCGCTCATCGCGCTCCCCTCCGGGTGTCCGCCGCACGCGACCGGCGTCGTCCGCGCTCCGGTGGCCTGAGCCCGACGAACGGCGTCCGGCGTCCGGCGTCCGGCGTCCGGCAGTCGATGTCCGACGGCCGGTGTGCGACGGGTGTGCCACCGGGCAACGAGTCCCGGTCGTGTTTGGACACTGATCCCGGCCCTGCCTGACCGCTCTCCTCCGGTCTCATCCGGAATGAACCGGTTGCCTGAGCCTTGTTCGATCTTCCATCCATAGCAAATCTGATGAAATACATAAGAAATATTTGCGGACGGTCGCAGCAGCCGCGCCGACAATTCAGTCAACCTTCCTCCGGGCTTAGGCCATTCTTTGCCGCCTCATAGCCTTCGGAAGGTTTTCGCTTGACCCTGTGCGGGAGGCGGGACATCTGTGCCGCCGCAATCCTCAAGGGTCCACACCTGGCCCGCGAGGCTGGTGAGCAACTCCATGACAGAAGGAGTCTCGACATGATCCGCCTTTCCAGGACGCTCTCCTCAAGGTGGTTCGCAGCGGTGGGAGCGGCCACGCTGTTCAGCGTGTTGACGCCCGTTTCTGCGGCACACGCCGTGCAGCTCTCCTGCGGTCAGACCGTCACGACCAGCGTCGTTCTCACTGCCGATCTGCTCAACTGCCCCGGCGACGGTCTGGTCGTCGGCAGCGGCGGCATCACCATCAACCTCAACGGACACACCGTTGACGGCGTCGGCCTGGGTGTCGGCATCCGCAACAACGGGTTCGGGAACATCACCATCACCAACAGCAACACCATTCCCGCCCGTGTACAGCAATTCGACTACGGAGTACGGCTCAACCCCGGCACCTCAGGCAACATCATCGAGAAACTCGCCATCCAGAACAACGAATTCTCCGGCGTCGAACTCAACAGCACCCACACCAACAACCAGGTGCGCAACAACCTCATCGAGCGGCAGGCGCACAGCGCCGTCACGATCACCGGTGGATCGGGTCACAACGTGATCTTCGACAACACGATCACCAACAACCAGGGCCAGGGCGTCTCCGTCCAGAAATCCGCCAACAACCGTCTCGAAGGGAATCGGATCACCGGCAGCGGAGGCGTCGGCCTGGCCCTGGAGGGCTCCAGCGGCAACACCCTGCTGGCCAACACCGTCGGCAGCAGTCGCGACGCCGCGATCACCCTGCGGCTCGGCTCGAACGACAACCTCGTCCAGAGCAACTCGTCCACCCAGAGCGCGGATGCCGGAATGATCGTCGCCGATTCCACCGGGAACCGGTTGCTGTCCAACACCCTCCATGGCAACGGTGACAGCGGAATCGTCCTCCAGGGGGCCCACGGCACCACGGTCACCGGCAACGACGTCAGCAGGAACACCGGCGGCATCGAGCTGAGCTCCTCCAACAACAACCTGATCCAGTCCAACATCGCGAGCAACACCACCGGACACGGGATCACCCTGGGGCTCTCGCTCAACAACAACCTGCAGCTCAACCAGGCCAACCACAACGGCTCGGGGGGCATCCACATCGTCGGCGACGCGGCACCCGGGACCGGCAACCACCTGGTCCGCAACACCACCAACGCCAACAAGGGCGATGGCATCTTCGTCTCGAAGGCCGCTCACACCCTCCAGGGCAACACCGCCCGCGACAACAAGAGCTGGGGCATCTTCGTCGACCCGGGCAACGTCGACGGCGGAGGCAACCAGGCCGGCAACAACGCCCAGGCCGCCCAGTGCATGCGCGTCGTCTGTACTCCCTGACGCGACCGAGGAAGCGGCGGGGGCCGCCCGGCTGCCGGGTACGGCCGTCGCGGCCCGGGGCGCGGTCGCCTTCGCGACCGCGTCCGGACGGGGTGCGGAGCCGGGCCGGTCGGACCGTTCCGCCGCAGAGGCCATAGAGGCCGCGGTGACCGCGGTGACCGCGGAGTTCTGGCCCATGACTCGATCAGGGGAATGAATCACCCGGATGCCACAGCCGGTCCCCGGCCTGTGGCGGCGCGCCCTCGCGGTGCGGTCAGCTGGGGCCCGGCCGGCCCTGCCGAACGCTACGGACCATGCTCCCGTACGCGTCGGGCAGGGCCGGCCGGCTGCCGGAGGAGGGCGGCCGTACCGTCCGTCGAGGCCCCGCCGCAAAGGACCACCGCTATGCCCGACCACACGATTCCCCGCCCCGCCGAGGCGGCGGCAGGAGGGACGCACCCGCTCCGCGCCTCCACCACGCCGGTGCCGGCGCCCGTTTCGGCGCCACCGCCGGGTCCGGCGGCTCCGACGGCTCCGGTGTGGCAGGGGTTGCCGGCCGTGCTCGGCGCTCACGCGGCCCGCCACGGCGCCCGCCCCGCGCTCAGCTTCGTCCGCTACGGCCGGGAACCGGAAGGCAGTTGGCAGACGCTGACCTTCGCGGAGGTGGACCTGCGGGCGCGGGCGCTGGCCGCCGCGCTCGAAGCGCGTTTTCCCCGCGGCTCCCGGGTGGCGGTGCTGTGCCCGCAAGGTGTCGAGTACAGCCTGGGCCTGTTGTCCTGCCTGTACGCGGGGATGGTCGCGGTGCCGTTGTTCCCGCCCGAGGACTCCCGGCGCAGGGGGCAGTTGGAGGCCGTGCTCGCGGACGCCGGTCCGGTCTGCCTGCTGACCACCGGGCCGCAGGCGCTCGCCTGCCGTGACCTGGCGGACGGGCGGGTGCCGGTGTGGCCGGTGGAGGAGAGCGACCCGGCTCTCGCCTCCCGCTGGTCCGGCCACGTCGCCGCGCCACGGGAAGCGGCCTACCTCCAGTACACCTCGGGCTCCACCGGCAGCCCCCGTGGGGCCGTCATCACCCACGCCAACATGATGGCCGGCACCCGTCAGGTCATCGACGGCTGCGGTCTCGACGACAGCACGCCCGTCGCGAGCTGGCTGCCGCTCTTCCACGACATGGGGCTGTCCATCGGCGTCCTGGCCCCGGCGGTCGCCGGGGCCCACCTCGCGCTGATGTCCCCGCTGGCGTTCGTCCAGCGCCCCCTGCGCTGGCTGCGGCTGCTGGACACGCACCGGGCCCACTTCAGCGGCGGTCCGAACTTCGCCTACGACCTGTGCCTGCGCAAGGTCCCCGACCCGGCGGGCCTGGACCTGGACCTGCGTGGCGTCCGCGTGCTGACCAACGGGGCCGAGCCCGTCCGTGCCGCCACGCTGCGGCGCTTCACCGAAGCCTTCGCCGCCTGCGGGCTGGCCCCGGACGCGGTCAAGCCCAGCTACGGCCTGGCCGAAGCGACCGTGCTGGTGGCCTGCAACCGCGTCGGCAGGCGGTGGAGCGAACTCGTCCTCGACCGCGAGGAGCTGACCCGTGGCCGCGTCCTCCTACTGCCCGGGGACGGGGACCGAAACGGGAACGAGAACGGGAGCGGGAACGAGAGCCCGGTGAGGGGCGCGGTGGCGGGCCGGGCGACCACGGTGGTGGGCTGCGGCCGTCCCGTCGGCCAGGACGTACGGGTCGCGGACCCGGAAACCGGTGTCGAGCGGGCGGCCGGATCGGTCGGTGAACTGTGGGTGCGCGGCCCCAACGTCGCCGCGGGCTACTGGCGTCGGCCCGGGCCGGCCTCCCGCGTGTTCGACGGCTTCCTCAAGACCGCCGACGGCGGGGAGCGGGGCTGGCTGCGCACCGGCGACCTCGGGTTCCTCCACGGCGGCGAGGTCTTCGTCCTCGGCCGGACCAAGGACGTCATCATCGTCCACGGCGCCAACCACGCGGCGAGCGACATCGAGGACACCGTCCGCCGGGCCGTTCCCGAATCGGTGCCCGCGGGGGTGGCCGCCTTCGCGGTGCCCGGCGAGGACGGCGACGCGCTCGTCGTCATGGTGGAGCTGACCGCGGGCCCGCACACCGCGCAGGACATCGCCCTGCGCCGCCGCGTCCGGACGGCCGTCGCCGAGCGGCACGGCGTACGGCCGCACGCGGTGGTCGCCGTCAAGCGCGGCGGTCTGCCGCGTACCACCAGCGGAAAGCTCCGGCGCGGCGACTGCCGTGACCGCTACCTCGCAGCGCACCCAGAACACGCAGCGCACGCAGACCTCGTGGAACGGGCGGTTCCGGCCGTCCCCGTGGACGACGAGGAGAAGGAGACCGTATGAGCGTCCCGTCCGGCCCGGAGATCACCGACTGGCTGACCGGCCACCTGGCCGCGCTGCTGGAGGTCCCCGCCGAGGAGATCGACGTCACCGCGCCGCTGGACTCGCTCGGTGTCACCTCGATGGAGGAGGTGGCGATCACGGCGGAGCTCGAAGCCCGGTACGGGGTGGCGCTGCCGGTCGCCGACATGAGGCGCCACCCCACCGTCGAGTCCCTGGCCGGTCACCTCACCGGTCCACGGTGACGGGCAGGCTCCGCAGGTGGGGGAAGACCACCCCGACGCTCCGGGGCGGGGCGGGGTCGAGCCGCACGGCGGGGAAGCGGCTCGCGACCAGTGGCAGGAGCGTCCGCAGGAAGAGACGGGTCAGGGGCGCCCCGGGGCAGTAGTGGCGGCCCGCGCCGAAGGCCAGGGTCCTGCCCGGATCGGCGACGGCGCGGTGCGCCGGCCGGAGCAGGGCGTGGACGATGCGGCCGGCGGGGACGCGGACCCCGCCCAGGAGCATGTCGCGGGCGGCCACCCGGGTCAGGACCGCGATGGGCGGCCGGCGGTGGGCGAGGTCCTCGGCCACGGACGCCGCGGCCGGGGGATTCCGGCGCAGCAGCCCGGCGAGCGGCGCGTCGGTGAGCAGGGCGTGCAGCGCGGTGGTGGTGAGGGCGGCGAGGTCCTTCGCGCCGAGGAACAGCAGGGCCGCGTTGGTCGCCGCCGCCGCGATGCCGAGCCCGCCCCCGTCGGGGGCGGGCAGCAGCCACCGCGAGAGGGCGTCCTCGCCCGGCGTCCGGGCGCGGTCCCGCAGACGGGACGTGAAGTAGTCGCGCAACTGGGCGTGGGCGAGGTCGGCGTCCGCCAGCTGGGCGGGGCCGGGGCCGAGTTCGCACGCCGCCGACCAGCGGCGGGCGAGGCGGGCCAGGGCGGGGGCGTCCCGGCCGGGCAGTCCCGCCCAGGCGCACAGGATCTCGCCGGGGAGCCGCTCGGACAGCGCGGAGACCAGCTCCGCTCCCCCGCCGTGGGCCAGGGCCCGCACCACATCGTCCACCCCCCTCTCGACGGCCTTCGAGACGCTCGGGCCCATCGCGGCGACCGCGCGGGGGGACAGCCCGGCCGTGAGGCTCCCGCGCAGCCGGGCGTGGCCGGGCGGGTTCGTCGTCAGCAGGGAGGAGTGGAAGGCGACCAGGGACGGGCTGACGCGCCAGCCGGGTGTGATCCGGTCGCGCCAGGCCGCGTCCAGGGCCGCGCAGTTCCCGTCGAGCAGTACCTGACGGCAGACGGCGTGGTCGCTCACCACGACCGCCTTCCACGGCATGACGTGCACGGGCCCCAGCTCCGCGAGGCGGGCGTACACCGGGTCCTGGTCCCCGGCCGTGCGCAGCCGCAGCACCAGCCGCGCCGCCTCGACGGCGTCCGGCGCACCCGTCCCCATCTACGAGCCCTGCGCGGCGCCCGCGAGCGCGAACTGTTCCACGGCCTGGGCCAGCGTCATGTCCAGGGTCAGGTTCTCGGCGAGGACACCGGTCCCGTTGAAGGCGCTGATCGCCAGTTCCGTCATGGACAGCGAATCCATCTCCAGGGCACGGAAGGTGGTCTGCGGCGTCACCTCGGAGGTGTCGATGCCGATCTGGGACATCAGGTCGACGAGCCTGTCGTACATGGGCTTCTCCAGTACAGGGGGATGGTGCGGATGCAGGGGGGGTGTCGCGGAACAGCCGTGTAACTACGCGGCGGGCACCGTGGTCACGCATGCGGGACCGGGAGGGGCGCGGCTTCCCGGTAACCGAACGGCACGGCGCCTCGTTCCTACCGACGGCACCCCTTCCGCGCCGCCTCCGCCCCGCCTTCCGCCCCGCCTTCCGAGGGACTTCCGTGGACCTGTCGAGCAGTACCGGACGCGACCTTCCCGTGGGCACGCGGTGAACCGTCCCGACATCGCCGTCACCGGCCTCGGCATGCTCACCCCCGCCGGGACGGACGCCGAGACCACCTGGAAGGGCGTCTGCGCCGGTGAGCCCACCGCCGCCACGGCGGCCCAGCTCTCCGGGCTGCCCGTCGACTTCTGCTGTTCCGTCCCGTTCGTGGACGTCCCGCACTCCCTCGGGCGCCGCACCGCGCACCGGCTCAACCGTTCCACCCAGCTCGCCCTCATGGCCGCCAAGGAGGCGCTGAGCGACGCCGGGCTCGATCCCCTGACCTGGGACGGCGCCCGTGTCGGTGTGGTCATCGGCGGCGCGCTGAGCGGCACCGACGTCTGGGAGAGCCAGTACCGGCTCCTGCGCGAGGCGGGGCCCCGGCACGTGTCCCCCCTGGTGATCCCGATGATCGCGCCGAGCACGGCGGCCGGTGAACTCGCGATCGCCTTCCAGGTGCGGGGCCCGAGCCTGGTGACCGCGACCGCCTGCGCCTCCGGGGCCACCGCGGTCGCCCTGGCCCGTGACCTGCTCGCCCTGGGCCAGTGCGACATCGTCCTCGCGGGGGGCACGGAGTCGTGCAACACCCCGCTGATCGCCACCGGCCTGGCCCAGCTCGGCACGCTCTCCCGGCGGTGCGACGACCCCGCCGCCGCCTCCCGCCCCTTCGACCGGGACCGCGACGGCTTCGTGATGGCGGAGGCGGCGGCCGTCCTCGTCCTGGAACGGGCCGGGGACGCCCTCGCCCGCGGCCACCGGCCCCGGGCCCTGCTCGCCGGCTGCGGCTCCTCGACCGACGCCCACCACCCCATCGCCTGCCATCCGGAAGGGCGCGGGGCCAAGCAGGCCCTGCGCGGCGCGCTGGCCGACGCGGACCTCGCCCCGCGCGACGTGGGCCACGTCAGCACCCATGGCACCTCGACGGTGCTGAACGACGCCGTCGAGGCCGAGGCGATCCGCAGCGTGCTGCCCGACGGCCCCCTCGTCAGCTCCGCCAAGGGGGTCCTCGGTCACTCCATGGCGGCGGCGGGGGCGGTGGAAGCCGCGCTGAGCGTGCTGAGCCTGCAACACTCCCTGATCCCGCCGACCGCCAACCTCGACCGCCCGGACCCCGCGTTCGACCTCGACTTCGTGACCGGCTCCGCGGCCCACCGGCGGGTCGAGGCGGTGCTGAGCAACTCGTTCGGCTTCGGCGGCCACAACGTCGTCCTGGCCTTCCGCTCCGCGTGACGGCTCCCCTTGACCACTCCCCGTGACCGCGCCGGGCCGCCTCAGCCGTGCGGTGGTCTGCGGTAGCGGGAACTGGCCACGGCGACGGTGCGGTCGGTCGACGCGTCGCGGACGACCAGGTCGCTCTTCTCCTGTGCGGGGTCGTGCGGGTGGCGCGAGGTGCGCAGCCGCAGGCTCAAGGTCGCGTCGAGATCGGCGTTGCCGAGGTAGCAGATCCGGAAGTCCTCCACCCGGCGGTCGAGGAAGGAGCGGCCGGAGCGGCCGAGCGAGCGCCACCGGCTCACCTGGGCGCGTTCGGCGATCGAGAAGAACGACGCGAAGTAGAGCAGGCCGACGCCGTTGACGTCGTCGATCAGGTCCACGGCATGGTCCACGACGAGGTCGGGGCACACGCGCACCCAGCCGTCCCGGGCCGGGTCGGGCAGGACCCGCGCGTAGCGGGCCGCGCCGCACAGCGCGCGCGGCGAGTGGGCCGGCGGGACCTTCGGGAGGAGCGCCGCTGTGAACCCGACCGGTGGCGAGCGGACCAGCCCGACGTTGCCGCCGCCCGCGCTGCGCGAGAGCCAGACGTTGAGGTTCTCCACGTACAGGCAGTCCGGGCGCGGGTTCACGAACGCCTCGGCGGCGTCGAAGGGTTCACCGGCCCCGGGGTCCTCCGGCGGCGCCGTGACGCGCCGCATCCGGTGGACCGTCAGCACGGACAGCGGGCCGGCGTCGAAGACCCGTGAGCACACCTCCAGCCGGTCGCCGAAGGTCAGCTGCCGGGGCTGGAGGCCGCAGGCGAGCATCCGGGCGTAGTAGAAGGCCAGGTAGGACGGGGTGCCCTGCTCGTCGCGGGCGCTGAACACGTCGAGCCCGCAGACCGCGCCGACCGTCTCCCAGGTCCAGTCACCGGCGCAGGCGGCCAGGGCCTTGAGCGATCCGCACGTCCCCGGCGTCACCGTCACCAGACGCCGGACCGAGGCCGGACCGGTCCGCTCGATGTATGTCCCGGTGTGTTTCCCGGTGTATGTCCCGGTGTGTGTCCCGGTGTGTGTCCCGCTCCCCGTACCGGTACCGGTCCGCATGCCGCCTCGCTTCTCGTACGCGCTGATGCCGCCGGGCGCCTGTCGGTCCTGCCGGCCGGGCACCTGCCCAACGCCCTTCAGGAGCGGTGGTCACGGGGTTCCGCGTGCTCGCCGCGCGGTGCGCACCGGGGCACGGCCGGGTCCGGTGGGTGGGGCGAGTGGGGTAGATGGGGTGGGTGAGGCAAGTGGGGCGGCCATATGGTTGCAGGACCGGGGGTGAGCCGGGATACTTCGCGGACCCGACGGAAGGACCCCCGTGCCACGGATACGCCACGTCTCGCTCGGTCTCGCCCTGGCCAGTACCGCGCTCGCGCTCGGAGCGCCACCGGCCTCGGCGACCGCCCCGGCCACGGGCGCCGCCACCGTCACCGTCGAGGAGGCCCGGCTCGACCGGGCCGCGCCCCGGGAGATCCTGCGCCGCAGCGGATTCGACGCCGTGGCGCCGGAGTTCGCGGACGCGCTGGCGGATGCGGACTCGTACCGGGAGGCCGAGCGGACCGTCGAGCGCCAGGGCGCGCGGCTGTGGCGGCGGGCGGTGGACCGGGCGCAGGGCCGGGGGCCCGCCCGGGGTGATCTCAGCCGGGACGACGACCGTCCGCTGTACTGGGCACGGCTCGGCATGACCCGCGAACTGCGGTCCTGGCAGGCCGGGTTCGCCCTCGACGACGCCGCGCGGGCGCGCCTGCTCGACCGGCTCGAACGGTCCTCCCGGGGCCAGGACTCGATCCGTTACCCGGCGAAGGACAGGGCGGACAGGGCGGATAAGGACACCAAGGGCGCCAAGGGTGTCAAGCGGGTGCTCCTGACGGGCTTCGACCCGTTCACGCTGGACCGGGACACCCGGATCAGCAACCCCTCCGGCGCCACCGCGCTGGCCCTGGACGGCACCTTGATCCGTACGGCGGACGGAAGCCTCGCCCGGATCGAGACGGCCGTCTTCCCGGTCCGCTGGCAGGACTTCGCCGACGGGACGGTGGAGCGGACGCTGCGCGGGCACCTGCCGG
This sequence comes from Streptomyces sp. NPDC051567, assembly GCF_044454165.1. Lineage (NCBI taxonomy): Bacteria > Bacillati > Actinomycetota > Actinomycetes > Kitasatosporales > Streptomycetaceae > Streptomyces > Streptomyces sp. NPDC051567. The sequence continues at coordinate 49,719 of NZ_JBITDK010000007.1, forward strand.
AGGTGGACCTCTTCACGACGGTCAGCCAGGGGCGGGTCGACCGGTTCGACATCGAGCGCCACAACGGGGCCTGGCGCGGTGGTTTCCCCGACAACGAGAACCTCGCGCGCACGGAGACGGTCCCGGTGGACACCCCGGCCACGCAGCCCCAGTGGACGGCGACGACCCTCCCGTACCGGGCGATCGTGGCGGCGGACACCGGGCGGTTCCCGGTGTACGACAACACCTCGGTGACCGAGATACCGGCCGGGGCGAGCGCGCCGGTGAACCGCGCCGACGGGCCCACCACCGGCTCCGCCGCCCGCGCGGGCGGCGGCGGGAACTACCTCTCCAACGAGATCGCCTACCGTGCCACGCTGCTGCGCGACCGGCTGGGCCTGCCGGACCTGCCCGGCGGCCATGTCCACACCCCGGTCCTGCAGTTCGGCGCGGGCAACACCGACCCGGCGACGGGCACGGTCACCGACCCGGAGTTCGTCCGCAACCGCCTGGACATCATCGCGCAGGTCCGCGCCGTCATCGGGGTGGCCGCCTCGTCCTGAGGTCCGTGGTGGGGGCCGCCTGGCGTATGTGCAGGTGGCCATCGCCGGGTCGGGGCCGGACCGTTTGAGGGTGACGTGTGCCATCAGCCGGCCCTCCGTACGGGAGGGCCGGTCCTGCGCGCGGGAAGGCCCGGCCTCCAGCACGGCGAAGCTGAGGCGGTCCCCGCCCGCCCATCCCCGTAGCCGGCCCTCCAGCCACCGCACGGCGTCCTCGTGGCTGTCCACCGACAGTGCCGTCCACCGGCGCAGGACCGGGCCCCGGCCCACGTCCACCAGCGATGCGGCGTCCCCCTCCGCCCAGGGCCGCAGCAGCAGCGCGGGCGCGGACGCCGTCGCGTCCACCTGCGAAGTGACGGGCATCGCGTCTCCCCCGAACCGGCCACGGCTGATCACCGCCCATGGGACCACGACCGGCTTCGGAGACACCCCGCCGGCGGCACGGATTCCCTGCCGGGCCCCTGCATCGGACGGGGGCGGGCTGGGGGTTCTCGTGGGCGTGGGGTGGGTGGAAGAGGGGGCTCGGACGGGAACGTGCTTGGAGAGTTGTCCCGGGGGCCTCTGTCGGGGCCGCTGGGTTCAGCGGCGCCCGAGCCCTCGGATCATCCAGCCGGCTTCGCGCCACTGGTCGGTGTTGAGGGTGCCGCGGGCGTCGATGACTTTGGGGTTGTTGGTGCGAGTGGCGAGTCGCTTGGGGTCGATGGTGGAGAACTGGTGCCACTCGGTGAGGTGCAGCAGCAGGTCGGCGTCCTCGACTGCGGTGATGGGGTCCTCGATGTAGTCGAGCTCGGGATAGCGCTTGCGGGCGTTGTCGAGGGCCTTGGGGTCGGTGACGGTGACGGTGGCGCCGAGGTCGTGGAGGGTCTGGGCGACGGCGAGGGCGGGTGAGTCGCGGATGTCGTCGGTCTCGGGCTTGAAGGCGGCGCCCCAGATGGTGATCCGCTTGCCTCGCAGGTCGGGTCCGAGTTCCTCGCGGGTGAGGTCGATGACGCGCTGGCGGCGGCGAGTGTTGACTGCGTCGGCTTCGCGGAGGATGCCGACGGCCTGACCGGCGTCGAGTTCGTCGGCGCGGGTGATGAAGCCGCGGAGGTCCTTGGGGAGGCAGTCGCCGCCGTAGCCAAGGCCGGGCCGCATGCCGCGGCGGCCGATGCGGGTGTCGTGGCCGAGGATGTCGGCGAGCTCGGCGACGTTGGCGCCGGACTTCTCGCAGACCTCGGCCATCGCGTTGATGAAGGAGATCTTGGTGGCGAGGAAGGAGTTCGCGGCGCCCTTGGCGAGCTCGGCGGTGGCCCGGTCGGTGACGATCGTCGGCGTGCCCGCCTCGATGATCCTGGCGAATGCCTGCCGCAGGACCGCCTCGGCCCAGGAGTGGGCGGTGCTGAAGCCGAGGACGAGCCGGTCGGGGCGGAGGGTGTCCTCGATGGCGAAGGACTCGCGGAGGAATTCGGGGTTCCAGGCGACCTCGATGAGGTCCCCGGCCGGAGCGATCCCCTGGAGGAGTTCGGTGACGAGGGGTGCAGTACCGACGGGAACGGTGGACTTGACCGCGACGACGGCCGGTTTCTTCAGGCCGGGGGCGAGGCGGGCGACGGCGTCGAAGAGGTGGGAGAGGTCGTAGCTGTCGGTGCCGGGCTGCTGCGGGGTGCCGACCCCGATGAAGTGCAGGTCGGCGAAGTCGGCGGCCTCGCCGTAGGAGGCGGTGAAGCGGAGCCGGCCGGTCGCGGTGTGTTTGGCGAGAAGGTCGTCGAGGTCGCGTTCGAAGAACGGGGCTTTGCCGGAGTTGAGGGTGTGGACCTTGTCGATGTCGGAGTCCATGCCCAGGACCTCGTGGCCGAGCTCGGCCATGCGGGCGGCGTGGGTGGCGCCGAGGTAGCCGCATCCGATGACGGTCATCTTCATGAGCGGGGTGTCCCTTCGGGTGGGGCCGCCGCTGGCGGCCCCACCCTTGCCCCGCCCGGAAGGGCGGGGTGATCAGGAGGGCCTGGCGGCCAGATGGCGGTGGATCCCGTCCCGGATGAACGGCGGGATCGTGAGGATGTCGAGGTGCTCGGGGGCGAAGAACTGGAGCTTGACGCCCTCGGAGAGCGGGAGGCTGGTCTCGTCGCCGTCCCAGACGGCCGCGAAGAAGGTGATGATCTGCCCGGAGCCGTGCTCGTCGCGGGTCTCGAACAGCTCGGTCAGCGCGTCGGCGGCCAGTCCGGCTTCTTCGTCGAGTTCGCGGACGATCGCGCGGGCCGGGGCCTCGCCGGGGTCGCAGCCGCCTCCCAGAAGGCTCCAGTGGGCGGGCCAGGCTATGGCGGGGAGGTCGTCGCGGAGGTGGAGGAGGAGTTCGCCGCGGAGGTTGGTGATGATCGCGACGGCGCCGCGGGCGGCGGCCGGCTCCTCGGTGGCAGATGTCTCGGAGTACATCCCCTCACCGTAGTAAGCGAGTTGTGGATCACGCGGCAGCCCTCACGGTCTGGTCCGAAAACCAGGCGGCTGCCATGAGGGCCTGCATGCGGGTGCGGTCGAACCGTCCACCGGACTCCAGCCCCCTCTCCAGGAGGGGGCGGAAAGCGGCCGGGGCGTCGGTGAGGGCCATACGGATCTGGGTATCGGCCCAGGCGGCGAGGTTGCCGCCCAGCCAGGAGGGGGCCGGGGAGGCGAAGCCGAGCTTGTCGCGGCTGGCCCAGACCTCGCGGGGCAGGCCGAGGGCTTTGGCGGCGTCCCGCAGGATCCGCTTGCCCTGGGCCGGGTCGGTGATCTTGTGCTCGACGGGGAGCCGGTAGGAGAACTCGACCAGGTCGCGGGCGAGGTGGGGGGACCGGCGTTCGAGCGCGTAGGCGGAGGCGAGCTTGTCGCTGGTCATCACCAGCGGCCTCCAGGCCGTCGCCAGGTCCGCCAGGGTCAGGCCGCGGGCCAGGTCCCCGCCCGCGCGGGCCATCGCGTCGGCGACCAGATCGCGGATACGGCCGTCCGGGTCCGGGCCCCGAAGGATCAGCCGGGTCACCGCCTCCGCCGGGTCCAGTGGCTCGCCCGCGGTGTGCAGGAGCTTGGCGGCCAGCGGCCGGTAAGCCTCCAGGCCGGCGTTCAGGACGGCGTCGGGGCCGAAGAGGACCAGGGCCTGGCGGACGTAGCCCATCAGGAACTCGTCCGGCCCGAGCCCGCCGGCCACGACCCGGAGGCCGAGGTCGGAGATCTTCCGGTAGGCCATGTGCTCGGAGAAGGTGCTGGCGTTGCCCATGGGGTAGTCCAGGGCCCGCATCATGTGCGGCAGAACGGTGGTGAAGTCGGCGTGGTCCGGCTCGACCACCACCAGCTCGGCCCCGATGTCCCGGGCGATCATGGCGGCGGCCGTGGACTCGTCGAGGCGGTCCTGGCCCGGGTAGCGGACGGTGACGCAGACCGGCGGCCTCATCAGGTAGGCCAGCACCGCCGAGTCCAGGCCGCCGGAGAGGAGGAGGGCGAAGTCGCAGGCCGGGACCCTGAGGGGGATCTGCTCGGCCAGGATCGTGGAGAACCTGGCCAGGGCCTCGTCGTAGGTGCCGGTGAACGGGGCCCGGTCCTCCAGGTGCCACCAGGTCATCTGGTCGACCGAGCCCGTGGTGACGTCGAAGGACAGCAGCGTGGCCGGGGCCAGCAGCTGGATGCCCTGGAACGGGGTGTCCACCCCGGTCGGGGTCTCGATCGCGGTGACCTCCGGCCGCAGGACCGGCGGGGCCGCCCCGTAGCCGGTCAGCGTGGTCACCTCGGAGGCGAACGCGAGCCGGCCACCGTCCAGACGCCAGTAGAGCGGCTTCTCCCCGAGCCGGTCGCGGGCCAGGAACAGCTTCGCCGTCCTGGGGTCGTAGACGGCGAGGGCGAACATGCCGTCCAGCCCGTCCAGGCAGGACGGTCCGATCCTGGCCCAGGCCCGCAGCAGGAAGTGGGCGTCCGACTCCCGTTCGCCGGTCTCGATGCCCCAGGCGGCGGCCTGCTGCCGCCAGTTGTAGATCTCGCCGTTGAAGGCCAGCAGCAGCCCCGTGTCCCGGTCGAGGTAGGGGCCGGGCATGGCCTGCGGGTCGACGATCAGCAGCGTGTTCATGGCCAGCACCGCCCGGCGGTCGCTGCTGGCGGCGTGCAGGGTGCCGTCCGGGCCGCGGTAGTGCTGCGAGGCACCCATCGCGGCGACGGTCTTCTCGTGCCGGACGGCGTCGCCTCCGGCCAGTCCTGCGATTCCGCACATCTGGTTCACCCCCGAGCGTGAGTCGTGGTGCCTTGGCGGCGGACGCCGCCGGGAGCCCTTCCTGGCGTCCCTGCGGCGTCCTGGGCCCTCATCACACCGGCTGGGCCGCCCGTCAGGGAGGGCTCGCAGGGGGGCTCACAACTCGCGGTTCGGGTTCACCCAGGGTCCGCAGGGCAATACCCTCAGTGCCTCAAGACGCGGGAAGCCGGACCGGTCTCCCGTGCCCGGCCGGAATGCGTACGACGGAGAACGCCCAGTCGTCGCGGCCCGGCCCGGTGGCGTTCCCTCGTCAGCGACCCCGTTGCTGACCTGGTGGAAAAGGGGATTCGGGTGGCATCGACCAGCCGCCGGACCCGTCCGCCCAATGCGGACCTGGCCCGGCTCATCGAGACCTGCGGCGCGAGCCACAAGTCCCTGGCCCTGCGGGTCAACCAGCTCGCCAAGCAGGCGGGGATGGAGACGGACTACTCGCATACCTCGCTCGCGAACTGGTGCCAGCGGGGCATGATCCCCAAATGGCCGGTACCCACGCTCATCGCCCAGGCGATCGCCGAACGGCTCGGCCGGCCGGTGGCACTTGGCGAAATCGGTATGGGCGATGCGAAGACACCGGACGCGGATGTGGGGTTGGATTTCCCACGGGACCGCGGTGATGCGGTCCGTGTGGCCACGTCGTTCTGGAGTTTCGTGAACCGCCGCGACTTCCTGACCGGATCCGGCTTCGCCGTGTCCGCGTTCACCACCCCCGTGACCCGCTGGCTGGTCACGCCCGCCGACGAGGCCGCCGACCTCACCGGCGGCAAGCAGGTCGGCCGGGCCGACCTGGACGAACTTCGCGACGCAGCTGAGGACGCCCGCCGCTGGGACTCCAAATACGGCGGCGGGAGCTGGAAGGCCAACTCCGTCAGCATCTGCCTCCAGGAGCGGGCCGCCCCGCTCCTGCGGGGCTCCTTCACCGACACGGTCGGCCGGGACCTGTTCTCAGTGACCTCCGAGCTGTCGAGGCTGGCCGGGTGGACCGCGTTCGACGTCGGCCAGCACGATGTCGCCCAGCGGCACTTCATCCAGGCCCTCCGCCTGGCCCGCGCGGGCGGCGATGTCCAGCTCGGCTGCTATGTCCTGACCACCATGGCCATGCAGTCCCTGCTGCGGGGCTTCCCCTCCGAGGCCGTCGACATGGCCCAGGGCGCCTTCGAACGTGCGAAGGGCCAGGCCACCCCGCGTGTGCTGGCATTCACCAAGCTCATCGAGGCCCGCGCCCACGCCCGCGAGAACAACGCCAGGGCCGCCTCACGGGCCCTGGCCGCGTCCGAGAACCTCATCAGCCAAGCCGACCGGAGCAGCGGCGACGAACCGGCCTGGATCGACTTCTATCACCACGCCCGCCTGTCGGCAGACGCCGCCGAGGTCTTCCGCGACCTGAAGAACCCGAAGGCGTCGCTTGCCTGGAACCAGCGAGCCACCACAATGCAGCCGGGAGTCTTCACCCGCTCGGTCGGAATGCGGCTGGCCATCGTGGGGACCGCCCACCTCCAGGCCCGCGACCTCGACCACGGCCTGGAACTGGGCAACCGGTCCGTCGACATCCTCGCCCGCGTCCAGTCCTCCCGGGCCAAGGACTACGTCCGCGAGTTCAACACCGCCCTCGCCCCGTGGCGGCGCGAAGCCGCCGTCCGCGAGTTCGTCCACCGTACCCGCGCCGAACTCGGCATCGCCGCCTGACGAAGAACCGAGTGGGAGGGGTGCGGGACGGGGGTTCTCGTGGTCGGGGGGTGGTGGAGGGGCGGTGCAGGGGGGATCGGGTGGGGTACGGCATCGGCCTGTTCTGTTTGGTTTCGGCCAACTGCCTTGATCACGACTGGAGTTACTTAGGAGATTCGAGGGACCGCACCTGCGCCCCGGACGCACCCGGAGCTACCGTTGCGCTCGCTCGTCCACACCATGGAACGAGCGGTTACCAGCCGTCCCTCAACCCTGGGAGTCCTCATGGCAGACATCAACATGGGCACCACCACCTTCGAGGCCCACGACCTGGACCTCGGTGGCATCACCGTCACCACGATGCGTGACACCGCAGGGGTCTCGGCCTTCGCGGCCAACACGTCCACCTCCGGCTGTGGTATCCCCACCGCCTGCTCGTGCGCGTGCACCCAGGTGCCGCAGGCACTTCCCGGCGCCGCCTGATCCCGGCCCGCGCCGGTGTCCGTTCCGGTGCTCCTGCCAAGGGGCACCGGAACGGACCTGTTCCTCATGGCCTTTCACTTCTTTGTTTCTTTGCCTCTTTGCTCCTTTGCTCCTTTGCTCCTCGTCTCACCCCCTCATCCCAGGTCGAGCCGGAAAGGACCGCGACGCCATGACGCCCGCCGCGCCCCTCGCGCCCGCCACGCACACCGCCCCGTACGTGCTGGTGCGCGCGACGATGCTGAGCCACCCCGCGCAGTCGCCGGACGCCGCCGTCTTCCGCGCCGAGCTGGAGCGGCTGACGGAGCTGGAGGGCGCGCTGGCGGACCTCCTCCCCCGGCTGACCGACGCCTTGTACGAGAGCCGGGGCGGCCACCCCGAGCCGTTCCACCGGGACGTGGTGCTGCCCCTGCGCCGGGCCCTGCACAACGGGCGGGAGCCCCGGGCCGTGCTCCTCGACCGGCTCGGCGACCTGCCCGAGCGGGTGCCGCAGTTGCGGAGGTGGCTGGAGTTGCGCGGTCGGCTGGACTCCTCGCGCGCCCGGGTCCGCGGGTCGGCCCCCGACGCGCTCGCGGCGGAGCGGGACGCCCTCGCCGCCCAGTGCCGGGAGCCCGCCTTCGCCCTCGCCGCCTCCTGCACCAGCGCGGACCTGCTGGCCGCCGTCGAGCGGGCGGGCGCCGGGACGACCGGCCGCCGCGCGCGCAAGGAGGAGCCCGGGGTCCTGCGGCACGCCCTGCGCTCCGCGACCCGGACCAGCCCGCTGTCCTGGTTCACGGCGGTCGGCTGGGGTCCGCTCCCCGCCGTCGCCGCGGAGACGGCCTCGGCGGAGTGGGGGGAGGGCGATCTGCTGGGCGCCACCGGCAACACCGTCAGGACCAGCCGGACCTTGGTGACCGCACTGTGCGAGGCCCTGCTCGCCGACCCGCGCAGGCGGGCCCGGCTCCCCCACCGGATGGCGAGTCCGGCCCGGACGGCCGGGGGCCGCAGCACCTTCGCCCGTACCCACGCCCTCTCCTCGGTCGGCCGCTTCGTCGTCACCGACGAGGACGAGGTCGAGGTGGCGGCGAGCCCCGCGCTGGAGCAGGTGGCCGCCCTGTGCCGGACGCCCGCCACACCCGCGGAGCTGGCGACCGCGCTGGCCGGACCGCAGGACCGCACCGCCGCGTACGCCTATCTGGGCCAGCTCGTCGACACCGGGCTGCTCGTCCCCGTCCCGCCCGTCGGCCCGCACCATCCCGACCCGCTGGCCCGGCTCGCCGACTGGCTGCGCGAGAGCGCCGACGCGAGCACCGGGGCCGGGACGGGGACCGAAGACGGCGGGGACGCCGCGCTGGCAGCCCTGGTCGACGGGGTGGCCGAGGCCACGGAGAAGTTCGCCGCGGCCGACCCGCGCGAACGGGCCGCGCTCCTCGTCGTCCTGCGCGAGCGGTGGACGGTGCTGCTGGCCGCGGCGGGCCGGCCGCTGCCCCAGGGGGGTCCGGCGCCCACCGTGCTGACGGAGGACGTGGTGGCCCGGCGGCCGGTGGCGGCGGACCGCCTCCTCACCGGCGCCGACCACGAGGCGCTGCACGAGATCAGTGCCCTGGCCGAGGTGTTCGACCTCGGCCACCTGACGCGCCAGGTCCTGCGCGACCGCTTCGTGGCCCGTTACGGCCCCGGCGGCGTCTGCCACCCGGTCTGGGACTTCGGCACCGAGACGGTCGCGGCCTGGGAGGACACCGCCCGGACGGCGCTCCTCACCCCGGACGACGACCTGTCCGCGCTGCCGACCGGGGCGGCCGGGCTCGTCCGGCTGCGCACCGCGTTCGTGGCCGACGTGCTGGAGCACGCCGCGTCCCGGGAGGACCCGGACGCCGATGTGGTGCTGCCGCCCGAGCTGGTCGTCTCCTTGGGCCGGCAACTGCCCCGCTGGGCGGCGGCGCGCCCGTTGTCGTACTCCCACTTCCTCCAGCGGGACACCCGGCGCGCCCTGTTGTGCCTGAACCACGTCTACGGGGGCTGGGGGCGGATCGGGAGCCGCTTCCTGGACCTGCTCGGCCCCCGGGCCACCGAGGTGGTCGCGCGGGAGGTCGGGCGTCACCAGGAGCCGGGGAGCCGGGCCGTGCAGTTCCGCCCGGTCCGCGGCTTCAACGCCAACCTGCAACCGCTGTTCATGCCGGACGAGATCCTCTCGGAGGAGTTCGGCCCGGAGGAGGTCGGTCCCCCGGAAGGGGCCGACGGTTCCGGGCGGGGCGGGGCGGGCCGGGTTCCGATCGGTGAGGACGACGTGGAGCTCTTCCACGACGAGGCCACCGACCAGGTCCGGCTGCGGCTGCGGAAGACCGGCGAGCTGCTGGACGTCTTCTATCCGGGGCTGCTCGTGCCCAACCTGCTCACCGCGCGCAGCGCTCCCCTGCTCCACGACCACCCGGAAGGGGTCACCGCCTTCTCCCAGCTGGTGCCCCAGCTGGTCACCGAGGTCCCGGGCGGTGCGCTGGTGCGCACCCCCCGGCTGCGCCACCGGCACGTCGTCCTGCGTCGGCGGCGCTGGAAGCTGGCCGCCGGCACGGTCGCGGCGCTGCGGGCCGAGCTGGCCGCCGAGGGCGAGGTGCCCTTCGCGGCCATGGCCCGGTGGCGGGTCCTGCTCGGCGTCCCCGACCAGCTCTTCCTCCACTCGACGACCGCCGCCACCTGGGAGAACACCGGGACGGCCGAGGAGACCCTGACCCAGCTGGCGCGCCCCAAGCCGCAGTTCGTCGACCTGGGCAACGCCCTGCACCTGCGCTGCCTCGACAAGTGGCTCTCCCGCCACCCGGACGGCGCGGTGCTGGAGGAGGCGCTGCCCGCGCCCGGCGGCCGGGCGCGGCCGACGCGCGCCGTCGAACTCGTGGCGGAGACCTACCGGGCGGGGCACACCTCATGACCGACGCACCCGCCGAAGCCCCCACCGACACACCCGCCGAAGCGCTCACCGGCATACCGGTCGACGCGTCCGGCATGCCCGACGCGCTGGAATCGCTGGGGCGTTGGCGGTTGCGGCCCGGTGTCACGGCCACCGCGCTCGCGCGGGGCCTGCACCTGCGGGGGTGGAGCAGCAGCGTCACCCTGGAGGGCAGCCCCGCGCTCCCCGCGCTGTGGGGGATGGTGGAGGAGGCCCTGCGGACGGACGGCGGCGCGGCCCGCCTCGCCGCCGGTGCCGGGGCCGGTACGCCACTGCGTGCCGCGCTGTGCACGCTGATCGGGCAGGTGCACGCGCACGGGATGCTGGTCGAGGACGCGGCGCCGCCCGGTGACGGACCCGGTGACAGAACCGGCAGCGCACCCGGTGGCGCACCCGCCGGAGGTCCGGCCGACGACTGGCTGTTCAGCGTCGCCGACCGGCCCGCCGGGGCGGCGGCCGTACTGCGCCGGGCCCGGGTGGAGGTCCGTACGGCGGAGCCGGGCGAGGCCCTGGCCGCCGCGGTGCTACGGGCCCTGGCGCGCGCCGGGGTCGCCGCCACCCGGGCCGGGGCCCCGGCCGGTGCCGGGGGGCGGGTGCTGCTCTCGGCGGTCCTCGCCGACGCCGCCGGGCCGGCGGTGGGCGCGGCGGTCCACCCCGGCGGCGCGTTCGTCACCCCGGTCGGCAGCCGGGCCTCGGCCGAGGCGGACGCGGCGGCGCTGGGCGAACGGCTCGGGCTCGGCAAGGCCCCCGGGCCCGGAGCGGTCGTCACGCCCGCGCTGACCGCCCTCGTCGCGGGCGGCGCCGTCCAACGGCTGCTGGCGGCGGTGGCGGGACTGCCCGACCCGGGGGCCGAGGACACGGACCCGGACACCGGTCCGGACCCGGTCCCGGGGCCCCGGCCGCGGATACCCGTCGCCCTGGTCGCCGCGGACCGCCCGCCGCAGGCGGCCTACCGTCCCTGGCCCGGCGCGGCCCGGGACCCGGCCTCGCCGCCGGGCACCCTCGCCGAGGCGCTGGCCGGGGTGGCCGCGCTGGGCGACGAGCGCCTCGGGGTGCTGCCCGCTCCCCTGACGGGGTCGCTGCCGCAACTGCCGGTCGCGCTGGCCGCCTGCGCGGCGCCGGGCGGCGGGCTGCTGACCGCGGGCGCCGTCCGGGCCGACCTCGCCCGGCTCGACGCCCTGTGCCGCGCGGCGGAGCTGCGGCTCGGCGCGGGCGGGTCCGGGGTGGTGGTGGGGGCGGGCCCCGGCCACGCCCTGGGACGGGCCCTGCGCCGGGCCGCGCTGGACCGGCCGCTGCCCGTGGCACCGGCCGCGCCCTGGGAACCGGACGGCTCCGGGCACGCGCAGGCCCGCCACTGGTGGGCCACCCTGACCCGGCGTCTGGGCGTACGGGCGGAGCTGAGCGTGACCGCGCTCGACGCGGGTGGGGGCGGGGGCGGGGGCGTCCACCGGGCCGTCGTGCGCGAGAGCGCGGCGCCGGGACGACGGGTGCTCGGGCAGGCGGTGGAGGCCACCGCGGGGGACGCGGTCGCCTTCGCGACGCTGGCCGCGCTGGTCCGCGTACAGGCCGAGGCCGAGGCCCAGCCCTCGGTCACGGTCACGGCCTCGGCCTCGGCCTCGGAAGGGAGCGTCCGTCACCTCAGTGCGCCCGGGGGCGAGGTGTGCCCGCTCGCCGTGGCGGGGGTCCCCCTGGCGCCGTGGGAGGACGAGAGCTGGGCCGCGGGCTGGTGGGCCCGGGTCGCCGGGCGCGAGGCGGCCCTGCACACCGCCCTGCGGGGGCTGACCGGCCTGCGCACCGGCCCCTGGGAGGCCGACGGGCCGGACGGCCGCGCCGTCCTGGCCGCCCTGCGCGGGTGCGGCTTCACCGTCCTCGCCACCGGCACGGATACCCGTACCGGCACCGGCACGAACACCAGCACGGCCACGGCCACGGAAAGGGAGTCACGGTGACCCCGTCGGCACCACCCGTCACCAGCACACCGCTCGGGGCGGCCCTCGCCGCGCTCGGGGCGACCGTCCTCGACGCCCCGGGCGCGCGGGAGACCACGGCGGGCCCGGCCGTCGTCGTCCTGGACGACTGGACCTTGGGGACCGTCGCCGAGCTGTCGCGGCACGCGCTCGCCCACCCCGTGACCCTGGTGCCGGTGCGCTGCGACGGCGCCGTGACCGTCGTGGGCCCGGTCCTGCGGCCCGGCGCGGTGGGGTGCCTCTGCTGCACGGAGTACCGCAGGCTCGCCACCGTCGGGGGCCGCGTCCCGTGGCACAGCCCCAAGCTGCGGCTGGCGGGCCGCCCCTCCCCCGCCCTGGTGGACGCCGTCGCGGCGCTGGCCGTCGCGCTCCTCGCGGAGCCCGCCCCGGCCCCGGGCGCCGGAGCCGCCGTGCACCTCCTGCACAGCGGCCGGACCACCTGGTCCAGTCACACCTTCCGGCCCGTCGGCGGCTGCGAGGTGTGCCTGCCGCTGCCCGAGGACAGCGCCGGGGCGGCCCGCCCCCGGTGGACGCCGCAGACCCTGCCGGACCCGCTGGTGCTGCGCGGCCCCAACGACCGTACGGGCACGGCCGCGCTGCGCGCGGAGCTCCACGACGAACGGTTCGGGCCGGTCCACCAGGTGGTGCGCACCGAGGACTCGGTGCACAGCCTGACCAGCACCTACGTCACCCTGGGGCGAGCGCTGCGCGACGGCGGCCACGGCCGGTCGGCGGACTACGACAGCAGTGAGCGCGTGGCCCTCTTCGAGGGCGTCGAGCGCCTCACCGGGATGAGCCCGCAGGGGCGGCGCACCGTCCTGCGCGCCTCCTACGCCGAGCTGGGGCCGGAGCGGGCCGTGGACCCGGAGCGGCTCGGGCTGCCCGATCCGGCCCATCACGGCCATCCCGCCTCGGTGGCCGTGCCGTACGCGCCGGGGCTGGAACTCGACTGGGTGCACGGCTGGTCCCTCACCCACGACCGCCCGGCCGCCGTGCCCGAGCACGTCGCGTACTGGGACCCGAGCCCCGGCCGGCCGCGCGTCGTCTACGAGAGCTCCAGCGGCTGCGGCCTGGGCAACAGCCCGCAGGAGGCCGCCCTCTACGGGCTGTTCGAGGTCGCCGAGCGCGACGCGTTCCTGATGGCCTGGTACGCGAGGACCCCGCTGCGCCGGATCGCGCTGCCCGCCGACGACCTGGAGGTGCTGCACCTCGCCGACCGGGTGGCGCTGGCGGGCTACCGGCTCACGCTGCTGGACGCCACGAACGACTTCGGCGTCCCGGCGGTCGTCGCGGTCGCCCGGCACGGTGACAGCCGCTCGGCGGCGCCGCAGGTGTTCCTGGCGGCCGGGGCCCACCACGACCCGCGCGCGGCGATCCGCTCGGCCGTGGTGGAGACGGTGACGAACGTCTTCAACGCCGCCCAGCGGCTGCGGGCGGAGCCGGACAGCCACGACCCGCGCCGGCTGCGCCCCATGCTGGAGCAGCCCGAACGGGTCGTCACCCTCACCGACCACACCGCCCTGTACGGGCTCCCGGAGGCCCGGCCGCGGCTGGACTTCCTGTACGACCACGGCGACGACCGCCCGACGCCCTGGACCGAGGTGTGGCCGGGCGCGCCGGAGCCGGTGACGGACCTCGCCGGGCTGCTCGACGCCACGGTGCGGCGGCTGGCGGGGGCCGGTCTGGAGGTGGTCGTGGTCGGGCAGGACGAGGCGGGCGTGCGCGAGCGGCTCGGCCTGTACAGCGCCAAGGCGGTCGTCCCGGGCGCGCTGCCCATGACCTTCGGGCACGTCAACCGCCGCACCCTGGGGCTGCCCCGGCTGCTGGAGGTCCCGTACCGGCTGGGCCGCCTCGCCCGGCCCCCGCGCCACGACGAACTCCCGCTCCACCCGCACCCCTTCCCCTGAGGAGCCCGACCATGGCCGCCGCGCCCCGAGGACCCTGGCTGAGCCTGCACTGCTTCCCCCGGACGACGCCCGGGGGGACCGACGCGTCCGGGAACGTGCTCCCGAAGGTTGTCCCGGACACGTTCCCGGGCACGTTCCCGAACGCGTTGCCGGACACGTTGCTGGACGCGTTCCTGGTGGAGGATCTCGCCCCGTTGCTGGACGGCCTCGTCGCCGGGGGTGAGGCCGCCGCCTGGTTCTTCGTCCGGCACGAGGAGGGCGGCCCGCACCTGCGCGTACGGGTGCGGAGCCCGCGACCGGCCGTGGCCGCGGAACTGGGCCCCACCCTGCGCCGCCTGACCGGGGCACGGCAGGCCGAGGGGGGCGGGGCAGGGGGAGCGGTGGGGACGGTGGCAGCGGTCGAGGTGCGGGAGGTGCCGTACGTACCGGACCCCGGCGGGGACGGTGGGGACGGTGGGCCGCTCGCGCCGGCCGTCGCCGAGGAGGTCTCCGTACGGTCCACCCGGGTCGCGGTGGACGCCGTAGCCGGGGCCGCGCGCGGCAGCCGGCGCCTGGCCGTGGCGGCCGATCTGGCCCATGCGACGGCCTGGGCCCTGGGGATGGACCGCTTCGAGGCGGCGCGCTGGCTGCGCGGGCAGGCGGCCGGCCGGCCCTGGGCCGGGGAGGCGGCGCCGCTGCCCGCGCGGCTGGTCCACACCCAGGTGAACACGGTCTACGCGGCGCAGCGCGAGAGCCTGTGCGGGCGGGCGGTGACCCTGCGCGCGGAGCTGGCGGACGGCACCGCCCGCGGGCCGGTGGCCCGCTGGGCGGCGGCCGTACGGGCGGCCGACACCGCGCCGGAGCCCGGCGCGGACGGTGGTGCGGACCCTGCGGGAGGCGGGACGGACGCTGCGGGTGGCGGAGGCGGTGCGGACGGTGCAGACGGTGCGGATGATGCGGACGGTTCGGGCCGGGAGGCGGCGTGGGCCGCGCAGTTGCGCCTGCTGTTCAACCGGCTCGGGGTGGCCCCGGCGGAGGCGCGGGCCGTGTACCGGCTCTGCGCCCGCGCCCTGCTCGACTCCGGGGAACCGGCCTCGTACTTCCCCGACGGGCATCTGGCCCCCGACCGGCAGTATCTGGAGCGGAGCAAGTTCCAGGTCGGCCGGGACATCGACGCCCTGCCCCGTTACGCGCCCCCGGAACGGGCGTCCGGCGCGGCGGAGGTGGCGCTGCCGGGCGGGCCGCTGCCGGACGTCCCGCTGCGGGCCGCCGTCACCGGCCGGACCAGTGTCCGGGGCGCCCTCACGGGGCCGCTGACGGCCACCGGGCTCGGCACGCTGTTGTGGGGCGCGCACGCCACCAGCCACACCACGGGCTCCGGCGACGCCCTTGCCCCGCACCGCCCCTACCCGAGCGCGGGCGCCCTCTACACGGCGGGGCTGCGGCTGTTCGCCTTCGGGGTGGAGGGGCTGGCGCCGGGCGCCTACCAGTGCGTGCCCGAGCGGCGTTCGCTGCGGCGCCTCGGGGACGCGCCCGCCCTCGACGAGGTCAGGGCCCTGTCCGCGTACCTGTCCCGGCCGGCCGGTGATCCGCTCGCCGTGGTCGTGGACGACGTCCCCGTGGTGCTCGGTCTGTACGTGGACTTCGGCCGGCTCCGGCGCCGCTACGGGCTGCGGGCGCTGCGGCTGGGCCTGCTGGAGGCCGGGCACCTGGCGCAGTCCCTGCTGCTGACCGCGTCGGCGCTGGGCCTGGCCACCACGCCGCTGGGCGGGTTCCGCGACGACCTGGCGCAGGAGCTGTTCGGCCTGGACGACATGGACCAGCCCCTCCAGTACCTGCTGCCCCTGGGCCGCGCGCCCCTGCCCGTGGCCGTGCCGGTGCCCGTACCCGTGCCGGTGCCCTTTCCGGGTGATCCGCTCGACGGCGTGGAACGCGTGGGGGGACGGGCGTGACGGAACGTCCGGCCGCTCGTTGAACCGCGCGGTCAAGTGAAGTGGCAGGAGGCCCCGGGGTCGACACCTCCGGGGCCTCCTGTTGTACGCGCCGCCGCACGGGCCGCCGCACGGGCCCATGACCAGGGCCAGGGCCAGGCGAAGACCTTGGCGAAGGTGGCGACGGAGACCTTCCCGGCCTTCCGGGAGAGGCCGCCGACGAACCGGGCGCCCTTGGCACCCAGGTACTTGGAGATCGCCCCGGCCTCTGCCGCCGCGGTGCCACCGGTGACCACCAGGAACGCCCGGCCGCCGGAAGGGCTCCGAGTACGTCGGCGGCCAGCCCGGCGCTGGTCTCGCTGTCCCAGTCGCCCTGGATGGCCGCGTCCACGGTGTGCGCGCCGAGCGAGGCGACCGCGGCGACCGCGGTGACCACGGTGACCACGGCGACCGCGGTGACCGCGGTGACCGCGGTGACCACGGCGATCGGCCCGCAGATCGGGGTCAGGACGGGGATCAGCCGCGTGGGCCGTCTCCTCGTCCTGCGGCTTCGGGTCCAGGCCGGTGAGGTCGGCGACGAGTCTGTCGGTGTTGTCCTTGGCGGTGGCCTTCCCGGGGTGTTTCCGGCCGTTCGTGCGGCCCGTGTGTCGCGTGTGTCGCGTGGTCCGGTACGGGAGGCCCGGCCGTTGGTCTCCGTCACCTCGCCGGTATCGGGTGGTTCGGGGCGTTCCGGGAGTCAGGTGGTTTGTGGGAGGTGCACAACCCGGTGTGCGGCCGGTTCCCGCTCAACCTTCCTCCGCCGGGCAACCTCCGCGGACGCCTCCGGGTCCTGTCCGCCGACGCGCCGTCATGGTCCGGCGCACTGTGGCAGAGAGAGAAGGACCCATGTCCCGGTACACGCTCACACCCGCTCGTGCCTTCGGCGCCGCCCTGGCGGCGGCGGTCACCGTCGGCCTGCTCTCGGCACCCGCCGTCGCACAGTCCGCGGAAGCGTCCGCCACGGCGGACAGCCGTTACGCCGCGCTCCAGAAGTACATCGAGGACCAGGTGGAGAAGGGCGGGGTGCCCGGGATAATCGCCTCCGTCCAGGACGGCAGGCACACCTGGCAGGGTGACGCCGGGGTCGCCGACCTGCGGACCGGAGAGGAGCGCGGGGACGACGACCGCTTCCGCGTCGGCTCGATCACCAAGACGTTCGTGGCCACCGTGATCCTCCAGCTGGAGGCCGAGGGCCGGCTCGACCTGGACGACACCGTCGAGAAGTGGCTGCCGGGCCTGGTCGAGGGGAACGGTCACGACGGCGGCGCCGTGAGCGTGCGGCAGCTCCTCAACCACACCAGCGGCATCAGTTCCTACACCGGGAACACGGAGTTCCTCCACACCTATGTGGCGGGGGAGGGCTTCCTGAAGAACCGCTACCACCGGCACAGCCCCGAGAGCCTCGTCGGGTGGGCCATGCGCAAGGCGCCGGACTTCGCGCCCGGCACCGGCTGGAGCTACTCCAACACCAACTACATCCTCGCCGGGCTGATCATCGAGAAGGCGACCGGCACCTCCTACGAGCAGCAGGTCGAGAACCGTATCCTGCGCCCGCTGGCGCTGAAGAACACCAGCCTGCCCCGCGACTCGGCCGACATGCCCCGGCCCTCGGGGCGCGCCTACAGCAAGCTGTTCTCCGAGGACCCGGCCGCGAAGGTCCACGACGCCACCCGGCTGAACGCCTCCTGGGGCTGGGCCGCCGGAGACATGATCTCCACCACCGGCGACCTCCACCGGTTCATCGGCGCCCTGATGTCCGGCAAGCTGCTGCCGCCCCAGCAGCAGAAGGAGCTGACCACCACCGTGAGCACCCCCGTCCCCGGTGCGCGTTACGGCCTGGGAGTGAGCCACCAGGTGCTCTCCTGCGGGGCCGAGGTGTGGGGGCACAACGGGGGAATCCACGGCTCCCTCTCGGACATGTTCGCCACCAAGGACGGCAGGCGCAGCCTGGCGATGAACGCCAACGGTGACTGGAACAACAACAGCAGCGACAACCCTCAGGGCGGCCTGAAAGCGGTGTTCTGCGACAAGAAGTAGCACCCACGAGAAGGAGCACCACGAGTAAGAAGCACCAGGGCGGGTGGGGCGGGCCGGCCCGTCGCGCGGGCGGGCGGGCCCGGGCGGCGGCCCGGTTCCCCGGGCACACCACGACGCATCCGCCGTGCGGGTGCACGGCGGATGCGCGGGGTGAGCGCCCTGGGGGAAGGGAGCGTTCGGGTCAGGTCAGGTCAGGTTCGGCCGGTCGGGCCGGACCGGGTCGGGCCGGGCCGGGTCGGGCCGGCTTCAGGGGCCCGGTCAGTGCTGGATCTCCCAGCGCTGCTTGTCGGCGCCGTTGCAGGTCCAGACGCCGAGGACCGATCCGAGGGCTTCGGCGGTCAGGCAGCCGCCCTCGTGGCCGACGATCTCGTACCGTCCGGTGCCGACCGGGCGCAGGGTCCACTTCTGGTTCTCGGTGTTCGACTGGGTCCAGAGCTGGGCGAAGTAGCTGCTGCCGTCGACGATGCGGGTGCGGTCGGTGTTGGAGTCCAGCACCTTGCCCGGGGCGAGGCGCGAGTTGAGGCGGTACTTCCCGTCGGACAGCCGGGTGAGGTTCCAGCGCTGGGCCTCGGGCCGGTAGTTGCCCTCCGCCTTGACCCTGGTGCCGTCGGCGGTCCACGCGTTGTCGAGGTCGGCGGCGGGGCCGGTCACGCTGACCAGGCTGGCGATGGCGGGCAGCGAGTGCGCCGGGCGGATCAGGAACGAGCTGTTGGCGACGTTCCAGTGGTTGGACAGGTAGCTGCCCGGCTGGGGCTTCGGGTGGAAGTACGTGTCGCGGTTGCAGTCGATCCAGCTGGTGCCCGGGTACTGGCAGTCGATGAGCGTGCCCGGCGAGGCGGGGATTCCGCCGTCGTCGTAGCACATGATGTCGCCCCTGAAGTAACAGTGGCCGTTGCTGGTCGCCTTGGGCGCGTCCGACTGGACGGCTCCCATGGTGTGCAGCAGCTCGTGGAGCTCGATGTCGATCGCGTCGAAGCAGCTTCCGGTCTGCATGCTGATCATCGCGTAGCCGACCGAGCGGTTGGCCACGTTGTCATGACCCGGGTTGCTGTTCCCGCCGGGCGGTCCCCAGGCCAGGCCGCAGCCCTGGTTCTCCGCCCAGAACAGGTACTTGCGGTCGTTGCGGTTGTAGCCCTGGTTCGACAGGGCCTGTCCGACCCCGTTGTGGCTGTTCATGTCGGCCTGCGGGATGACGACCCGGGTGACGGTCGGGACGCAGGCGGAGTCGTGGACGTAGCGGACCTCCCGGCGCTCCCCCCGGGCCTCCGAGGTCTGCACGAACCGGCCGTTGATCTTGGAGGCGCGGGTCACGAACTCGCTGCGGAACTGGTCCAGCCGGTCGGGCTGGTTCTGTCCCCGTACGTACAGCAGCTGGACGCGCTGCCCGCTGGTGCCGTCCCCGTCGCAGGAGGGCGCCACCACGGGAGGGGTCGGGGTCGCGAAGGCGGACAGGGGGGCCGACAGGGAGCCCGGCATCTCCTTGTCCTCGTGCACCTCCCAGGTCTGCGCGTCGAAGACGGACACCGAGGGGCGGGGCGTGGGCGCCGGGGCGGTGGTCTGCGCCACGGCCCCGGAGGCGACCAGAGTGCCCAGGACGGCGGTGGACAGGACCACGGTGGCCGCACTTCTCAGCCGTGAGGCTGTTCCTTTGAGCTTCATGTTCAGGAAATATGCACGGCCCCGGTCAACGATCTGTCAACACCCCTGGAGTCCGCGTCTATCGTCGTGGGCATGACGACGACGGCGAGTGTGGGTGCGGGTACGGATACCGGTACGGGTGTGAATGCAGGGACGTGTGAGAGCACTGGGACGCGTGGGAGTGCTGGGGCGCTGTTGCGTGAGTGGCGGGAGCGGCGCGGGATGAGCCAGTTGGAGCTGGCCGGGCGGGCCGACTCCTCGTCCCGGCACATCAGCTTCGTGGAGAACGGCCGGTCCCGGCCGAGCGAGGAGCTGGTGCTGCGGCTCGCGGACCGGCTGGACGTGCCGGTGCGGGAGCGCAACGTCCTGCTGGTGGCGGCCGGTTACGCGCCGCGCTACCGGCAGACCCCGCTGGACGATCCGTCGATGGGGGCGCTGCGCGAGGGGCTGGAGCGGCTGCTGACCGGCTACGAGCCGTACCCGGCGCTGGTGGTGGACGCCACGTACACGGTGGTCGCGGCGAACCGGGGCATCACGATGCTGCTGGACGGGGTGGCGGAGCGGCTGCTGGCGCCGCCGCTGAACGCGATGCGGCTGACCCTGCACCCGGAGGGGCTCGCGCCCAGGATCCGCAACCTGCGGCAGTGGCGGAAACATCTGCTGGCCCAGATGGAGCGTCAGATCGCGCTGGTCCGCTCGCCGGAGCTGCGCGCGCTGCACGAGGAGGTCGCGGCGTACCCGGTGGCGCGGGCGGAGCGGCCCGAGGACGAGGACCGGCCGGAGGAGGTGCCGTACCTCGCGCTGCCGATGCGGATCGAGCACGACGGGCACGTGCTCTCCTTCGTGTCGTCGATCTCCACCTTCAACACGCCGATGGACGTGACCGTCGCCGAGCTGGCCGTGGAGACGTTCCTCCCGGCCGACCCGGTGACGGTGAAGTACCTCCGGTCACTGGGACCTTGAGCCCGCGGTCACGGGGTGCGTGAGCCGACGGCGCGCAGGGCCAGTCGCTGGAGCGGGGCGACGCCGGCGCCGTAGAGGGTGAGGAAGACGCCGAGGGCGGACATGGCGGATCAGCCTCCGTCGAGGTGAGGTCGGTGGACCGGCGTGGCCGGTGTACGGGTTCCCGTCCGGGTTCCGGAGCCGAGTGCGCGGCTCCGGAACCCGGTGGCTCCACTGTGCCGTCCGGCCCGGCCGGGGTCGATGACCTGTGAGGTCATGCCCGCGCGGACGCCGTACGCCTGCCGTACGCCGGGGGCGGGAGGCGGGAGAGCGGAAGGCGGGAGAGCGGAAGGCGGGCCGTCGCACACGGCGGACGGCCCGGGGCCGTGCGCGGGCTCCGGGCCTCAGGCCTCAGGCCTCAGGCCTCAGGCCTCAGTCGGACTGTCGCTTGACGGCGGCCTGCTCGGCGGTGCGGACCCGGGCGGCGAGTTCCTTCGCGGTCATGCGTTCCAGCGTGCCGCCGTGGCGCCGGGCGAGCGCGTCGCCGGGCTCCGGCGAGGACTCGTGCAGGTCGACGACGAGCAGCGAGGTCCCGTCCTCGACCCGGCTGCTCAGCACGATCATGCTCGCGCCCTCGTCCAGCGACCGCCGGTTCTCCGCGGCGTCGCCGAGGGCGGCGCCCGCCGCGGTGCCCAGGAACACGCCGACCGGGCCGCCCAGCAGACCGATCAGACCGCCGACGAGGCTGCCTCCCACGGTGGCGACGCCGACGCCGCTCACATGGCTTTCCGGTACGTCGAGCAGGCCCTCGGCCGACCGTTCCAGGACGGCCGCCTGTCGTAGCCCCGGAAGGGTGACGGCCTCCTGGAACGCCGACCGGCAGGCCGCCGGGTCGGTGAACGAGATCAGCAGCACGTGGTGGCTGTCCGCCATGTCGTTTCCTCCCGTGGGGCGCACCGGCGCGTTCCCTGACCCTCCGAGTGGAACCCCCGGCCGGTCTCCCCGCCACACAGGGCACCCGCCCGGTCCCCGCCGGTCACACCCCGGGGGCGGCGGGTGCGCCGGGGCCGGTGAGGGGCGTCCGGCGGGTCCACAGCAGGGCCGCCGCGAGGAGGACGGCCGCCACCAGGAGCCAGGGCAGCGGGCCCGCGGGCAGGGCGGCCACCGTCAGGCCCGCCACGACGCCCGCCAGTTGCAGCGCCAGTGACTGCACGGACAGGGCGGTGGCCCGGCCCGCGCTCGGCACGCTGCGGTGCAGCAGCTCGTTCTCGTTGGGACCGGCCGCGCCCAGCCCGAGGTACAGCAGCCCGTAGCCGATGGCCGCGAGCGCCAGCGGCACACCGCCCGGGGCCGTGCTGGTCACCCCGAGCAGCAGCAGACCGGCCGCGCAGGTCCCCAGCGAGACGCACACCGCGCGGTGACCGCCGCCCGCCAGCCGGGCCACCAGTGGCGCGAGCCGGCTGCCGAGCGCCGAGCAGAGGAACCCGGCGCAGGCGAGCCCGGCGAACAGCACCGCCCCCGGCTCCGCGGCGCCGGCCAGGGACGCCGCCCGGCCCGGGACGAGGAGTTCGACGGTGGCGAGCCCGCCGCCCGCCGCCGCCGCGCTCAGCAGCACCCGGCGGACCAGGGCGTCGCGGCCCCCGAGCCGCAGCCCTTCGGCGACGGTCGCCGGAACGCCCCGTACCACCTTGGACAGGGGCGCGGGCGGGCGTCCGGGTTCACGGAGCGCGACCAGGACGTACGCCACGAAGACCAGCGCGACGGCCGCGCCCGTCAGGGGCGGTACGGAGAGCGGGAGGACGGCCCCGGAGGTCGCCTCGCGCAGCCGGTCGCCCGGGACCGGGCCGGGGCCGAGGCCCAGCAGCCAGGGCACCGCGCCGCCCAGCAGGGTGCCCACCGCGAGCGCGGCGGAGACCGCCGCCCCGCCCCGGGCCAGCCCGGTCCGCAGCTCGGCGTCCGGGCCGTGCGCGGCCTGCACGGTGTCGACGTACCAGGCTTCCGCCGGGCCGCTGGACAGGGCGCGGGCCGCGCCCATCAGGCCCGTGCCGAGGGCGAGCGCCCACGCGGTGGTGCCGAGGGCCTGGAAGGTGAAGGCGACGGCGTTCAGCAGCCCGGCGGCGGCGAGGACCACCCGGCGGCCGATGACGTCCGACAGTCCTCCGGTGGGCAGTTCGAGCAGGGCCGCGGTGAGGGAGTGCACGGCGAAGAAGCCCGCGACGGCCGTGAGCGCCATCCCCCGCTCGGTGAACAGCAGGACCAGCGGGGCGATGGTCAGTCCGACGGGCAGCCAGAAGAGGGCGCACACGGTGGCGTAACGCCGCCGGGCCACCCGCGCGTCGGGCCCGGCGCCGGATATCGCCGTACCGGGTATCGCCGTACCGGGTGTGGTGGTGTCGGGGGCCTTCGCGCCGGGCGAGGGTGGTGTCATCGGGTGCCCCCGGCCGGTGTGTCCTCGCCGCCGTCCCCGCCCGCCCCGGTGCTCCCGGGGTCCGGGGCCAGGGGGAGGGCGGCGGTGAGGACGACGACGTGCCGGGCGCGGGGGTCCCGCGCGTCCCGCGCGGTGAGTTCGGCGAGCCGTTCCTCGAAGACCCGCCACAGTTCGGCGACCGACTCGGGGGTGAGCCGGGACAGCAGGTCGGTCACCCCGGACGGCTCGCGCCACTCCTCGCCCAGCCGCCCGGCTTCGACGTCCGCCTCGTGCTGGGCCAGCGAGGACGTCAGGTGCTCGATCTGGCGCCGCCGCAGCGCCCCGACGGCCGCCCGGCCGCCCGGGGACGCGCCCATGGCCTCGTTGCTCCACGTGGTGACCAGGTGCACGGCCCGCCAGCGGCGCTCGCGGCCGTCGCGGTGCTCCGCCTCTGCGACGAACGCGTACTTGGCCAGGACCCGCAGGTGGTAGCTGGTGGACGCGGACGACTCCCCGGTGCGGACGGCCAGCTCGCTGGCGGTCGCCGGACCGTGGTAGCGCAGCAGCCCGAGCAGGCGGATGCGCAGGGGGTGGGTGAGGGCCTTGAGCGCGGCGGCGTCGTGCTCGGGGTCCAGGACGCGATGGGTCTCTTCTGCGGTCACCGCCGGAGCATAGGCCGCTGAGCATGCTTTCCAAAAGTATTTTTGCAGAATTTCTTTGGGAAAGCCCCTGGGGCAGCTTCCCAGAAAGTCCCCGGGAGATTTCCGGCACCCGGGGAGGCCCGGAGCAGCCCCGATCCCCTGCGGCGGCCCCATGACCCCCGTCACATTCCCCGGGGCGCGGCAACCGAGGGCGCCCGGCGGCGTCCCCCCACCGCGGGGAACGCCCCCGGGAGTTCCCGGGGGCGCTGGAGCAGGACCGATGACGAGGAGACACCATCGTGAGACAGCTCTCACGTGCGCTGACGGCCGCCCTGGCGGTCGTGGCGCTGGCGACGGGTGCGCCAGTGGCGGCGCACGCGCAGCCGACCGCCGGGTCCATACCCGGCGCTCCTGCGGGAGCCCTCGGGGAGCGGCTGCCGCAGGGGTGGCGGGCCGAGGGCGGGGCTCTGGTGTGGAGTTCGCCCGAGCCCGTGGGCACCGGCGGCTCCCGGGTCGAGTTCCGCTCGGGAGGGCGGACCCTCGGCATCCCCCGGCCGTCCCCCGACCACCGCACCTTCCGGCTCCGCCTCGACGGGGTGCGGGTCGGACCGGTGAGCGAACTCCAGGTGGTCGCCGGTTCGCGGCGGCTGGACGCGGCGGGGGCCGCCCTGCGGGCACCCGGCCGGCAGCACGCACAGGCCGAGCCGGTGCCCCAGGACCCGTTCCCCGCCAACCCGGTCGACCCCGGGGTTCCCGGGAAGTACCGCACCACCAGCGGTGAGTACACCCTGGAGTCGTTGAGGCTGCCGGGCTACGCCGAGCCCGTGGAGATGCGGGCCACGGTCGTCGGCCCGACGGACGCGCCGGGGAAGCGACCGCTGGCGCTCTTCCTCCACGGCCGCAACATCACCTGCTACGAGCCCGGCACGAACCGCGTCGACCTGCGGTGGCCGTGCAAGCCGGGCTACAAGGAGATGCCGAGCCACCGCGGCCATCTGCACGACCAGAAGCACCTCGCGTCCCAGGGCTACGTGACGGTCTCCCTCTCCGCGAACGGTGTCAACTCGCAGGACAACTACGCGGCCGACTTCGGGGCGCAGGCCCGTTCCTCCCTGGTGCGCCAGCACCTCGCCCGCTGGGCGGAGTGGGGCGCGAACCCCGCCGAGGCCCCCGAGGCCGTGCGCGCGACGGACCCCGCCGACCTCTCGAAGGTGCTCCTGGTCGGCCACTCCCGGGGCGGCGAGGGCGTCAACCGGGCGGCCCTCGACAGCGTCTCCCCGCCGCCGCCCGCCGAGGACGGCTACCGGGGGCCGGTGAACTGGCAGATCCGCGGCACCGTCATGATCGGCTCCACCCTCTTCGGCCAGAACCCCGCGCCCGACGTGCCCTCCATGACCATCCTGCCGGGCTGTGACGGCGACGTGAGCGACCACCAGGGCCAGCTCTACGTCGACGGCACCCGGGGCACCGGCCAGGGCACGGCGCTGCACAGCTCGGTGTACATGGTCGGCGCCAACCACAACTTCTTCAACAGGGAGTGGACGCCCGGCCAGGCCGAGGGCCCGGCCGCCGACGACTTCCGGGACGACGCGAACAACCCGGACCCGCTCTGCTCGGTACGGTCCACGACCCGGCTGAGCGCCGAGCAGCAGCAGAGGGCGGGCAGCACCTACATCGCCGCCGCCGCGCGGCTCTTCCTCGGGGGCGACGACCGGGTCCGCCCCCTGCTCGACGGCTCCGGCCGGCGCGCGCCCTCGGCCGACCCGGCCCGGGTGCTGACCCACGCCGTCGGCGGCAACCGCACCGCGGCGATCCTGCCCGACGCCCCCCTCTCGGTGACGAACGCGCGGATCTGCCGGCAGGTCACGACGGACGACGCCCAGTCCTGCATACCGGGCTCCGGGTACAGTCCGTCGTCGCCGCACTTCGCGCCCTGGGAGGTCGCCGACGAGCCGGGCCGCAACGCGGTCACGGCCCACTGGACCCAGCCCGGCACCCCGGTCCGGCTGACGCCCGGGCGGGCCTTCTCGCTGGCGGGCTCCGACGCGCTCGCCCTGCGGGTGATCGTGCCGCCGAACTCCCGGGGCACCCGGCTCGACGTCGCCCTCACCGACACCTCCGGCAAGCGGGTGGGTCTCGGTCAGGTCACCGTCGACGGCGTTCCCGGCTCCGGCTCGACGGTCGCGCACTGGGCGCGTGAGGTCCGCGTCCCGCTGAAGGCCGCCGTCGTTGCCGGTGTCGACCTGAGGCGGACGCAGTCGCTGGAACTCACCCCGCGCAGCGACTCCGGCACGCTCTGGCTGATGGACGCCTGGGGCTGGCGCCCCGGCACCCCGGCGGTGCGCCCCGTCCCGCTGCCGCGCGTCGACATCGGCAGGCTGACGGTCAAGGAGGGCGACTCCGGTGTCCGCACCTACCGCGCGCCCGTCCAGGTCACCGGCAAGGGCACCGGCGTGATCAAGCTCGCCGTCCTCGACCCGAAGACCCACACGTCCACGGTCCGCACCGTGACGGTGAAGGCCGGCGACTCCTTGGAGACGTCGTTCACCGTCGAGGGCAACCCCCGCTACGACGCCGACGCCCACCACCAGGTCGCGGCCAAGGCCGTGCGCGGCGTGGCGGTCGGCAGCGCCTCCGGCGGTCTGCTCGTCGAGAACGACGACCCCATGCCCACGGTCACCGTGACCCCGGTCGCCGACGCGGTCACCGAGGGCCACAAGCTCACCTGGAAGGTGGAACTCTCCCAGCCCGCCGACACCTTCATCGACACGCGGTTCGCCCTCGTGCCGGTGTCCGGGGGCACGGAGCTGTCCACGAAGGACGTCGACGCGGAGTGGCTGTCCGGCATCGGCGGGTCCGCCGACCCGGAGCTGCCCCTGTCCTCGGGCGAGCCCTCCCTCTGGGCCCAGGTCCCCGAGGGACGGACGAGCGTCGAGGTGTCCGTGCCCACGGTCACCGACGCGCTGACCGAGCCGGAGGAGTCCCTGCGGATGCAGGCGTCCACCTACCAGGAGGACGGCACCTGGCTGGAGGGCCCCCTCCTCACGGGAAAGGTCACGGACCTCCACCGCCCCTGACCCCCCTGCTCCCCTGGGCGCCCACCCCGGTAGCCTCCGCCCCGCGCCCGCACGGACGGTGCCCGAGCGACGCACCACCTGATCACAGCACCTGATCACAACACCTGGTCACAACACCTGGTCACAACACTTGACCGATGGCACCGGCCCCCACCACGGGGACCGGTGCCATCGGCGCGACCGGGGTGCGCCGCGGCCGGGCGGCCCGCCGACGCGCCCTCCAGGGCCGTGGCGCCGGTACCCCCGGCCGTGCCACTCTCGTCCGGTACCGCTTTCGTCCGGTACCGCCCTCCCGGCCTCCGGGTGCCCGGCCACGGGCACCCGTCCACCCCTTCAGGGAGCACATCGTGCGCCGTGTCCTGTCCGTACTCGCCGTCACCGCCACCGTCACCGCCGGTGTGGCCACAGCAACCCTGCCCGCCGCCGCCGCACCACCCGCGGCGGCCCCGATGTCGTGTCAGAACCCGGTCTTCTGCTATCCGGAGAGGTACGACATCACCGACTACATCGACTCCGGGTGGACGCCCGCGCAGATCGAGGCGCTCAACGATCCGGAACTCACCCAGCAACTGGTCAACGTCTGCCTCAAGGCCGGCCCCTACCGCCCCGTCCACCTCGGCGTCGGAAACGAATGGGACCCCAGGGGACAGTTCGGCCTCCGCCTCCACCGCGAAGGCTGCCCCACCCCCCTCCCCTGGCCCCCGTCCTGACCGACCGCGCGGGATGCGGCAGGGCCGGAACACCCCGGGCTGATCCGGCCCGGGGGGTATCCCCCGCAGAAGTCGGGCGCGAGCCGCAGGGCGGGGCCCGGCACCGAACGGAATGATCATCCTCAGTCAGGTGGAAGCACACCGCGGGAACACCTCGCGGAAGCACATCGAGGAGTGATCGGCATGGTGGGAGAGCAGATGCGGCGGCGGTCCTTGTTCGTGGCGGCGGCGGTCGTGGCGGGGGCGCTGGCCGCTCCCGCCGCGGCCCAGGCGACGACGGGTGGACGGGACCCGGTCCGCGCGCTGGAGCGCGCGGCGCACCCGTTGCGGTCGACGGAGCCGGGTGCGGACCCGGCCGACCTGCGGCCGTTGGGGGCGATGATCGGTGACGCCAAGGTGGTGGGTCTGGGCGAGGCCACCCACGGCTCGCACGAGTTCTTCACGATGAAGGAACGGGTGTTCCGCTACCTCGTCGAGGAGAAGGGTTTCACCACCTTCGCCCTGGAGATGAGCTGGCCCGCAGGACTGCGGATCGACGCCTACCTCCAGGGCGGCGAGGGCGACGCGCGCCAGGTCGTGCAGGAGCAGCTGGGCGGCTCCCCCTGGGAACGGGAGGAGTTCGTGAGCCTCCTGGAGTGGATGCGGGGCCACAACGACCGCCACCCCGGCCGCAAGGTGCACTTCATGGGCGACGACATCGGCGCTCCCCGGGTGGGCGACGAGTTCTTCGAGCGGGTGACCGGCTACGCGCGCCGGCACCATCCGGAGCTGCTGGCGCGTCTGGACGCGCTCTACACCGGCCTGCGGCCCCTCGACGACAGTTTCGCCTATCTGAACAGGCCGCTCGCGGAGCGGCAGCGCCTCGCCGCGAATGCACGGCAGGCCCTGGAGCTGCTCAGCGGTCAGCCGGGCCGCAACGGACCGGAGTTCACCTGGGCGGTGCAGCACGCCCGGTCCATCGCCCAGACCGCCACGTTCCTCGGCCACGACCTGGCCGACTCCCGGGCGATCCCCGCCGCGATGCGGATGCGTGACCGGGCGATGGCCGAGAACACCGCCTGGTGGCAGCGGCAGACCGGCCACAAGATGCTCCTGTCGGCGCACAACTCCCATGTGGCGTACGTGGCCGACACGCCCGAGACCTACCCCAAGGTGCAGGGCGCCTTCCTGCGCGACATGTTCGGCGAGGACTACCTCTCCGTCGGGTTCACCTTCGACCAGGGGTCCTTCCTGTCGAAGGAGAAGAGCCTCGGCGGTCCGTGGAAGAAGTACGACGTGGACGCGGCCCCGCCCGGCACGAACGAGCACACCCTCGACAAGGTCCGCCACAAGAACTACTTCCTCGACATCCGCACCGCCCCGCCCACGGCCCGCGCCTGGCTGGACACCGCCCGGCCGACGCGCAGCATCGGCACCGAGTACCCCGTCCCGCGCGCCGACATCCGTATCGCCCGCTCCTACGACGTCCTCGTCCACCTCCACCGGATACGCGAGGCCGACACCCTGCGGCCCTGACCGGGACAGGGGGAACAGGACACGGGACACGGCAACAGGAGGGGCAGGCGGTCGGCCAGGGGCGGGCGGGAAAGGAGTGGCCGCGCGCGGTGTGCGGAAAGCAGTGTGGCCCCATGTCCGAAGAGGTTCAGGGGAGTTGCCCCGAGGCGCCGCACCGTCCGGCCGGCCTTCCCGCCCCGGCAGCGCAGGTGACCGCGCGGGCCCGGGACGTCGCCGACGCCGTTCTGCGGATTCCCCGGCCCCCGGGGACCGCCAGGGTGGTGGCGATCGACGGCACGGGAGGTTCGGGCAAGTCGACGCCGGCCGCCGCGGCGGCCGGGCGGCTCGACGGCTGCGTCGTCGTCCACGTCGACGACTTCTCCCGCCCCATGCCCGACCGGGAGCGGGAGCGGCTCGACGCGGAGCAGGGCTACCACCGCTACTTCGACTGGGAACGCCTCCGGGACCAGGTCCTGGTCCCGCTGCGGTCCGGCCGTCCGGCCCGCTACCAGGTCTACGACTGGGCCACCGGGCGTCTCGGCGCCTGGCGCGAGGCCACTGCCCCGGGGCCACTGCTCCGGAGCCGGTGCAGGACGCGCGGCGCGGCGCGCCCGAGGGCTCCACGTCCGGGACGGAGCGGGGTCTTTCTCCTACCCTCTGTTCGGCCGGGACGGCCTCACGGCCAGGACGACCGACAGGACGGCCGAGCAGATGACCCACACCATGCGAGCGATCGTCCTCGACGCCCCGGGCCCGCCCGAGGCCCTGGCCGTCCGCGAGGTCCCCGTACCCGCCCCCTCCGACGGGTGGGTCCTCATCCGGGTCAAGGCGTTCGGGCTCAACCGCTCCGAACTGCACACCCGGCTGGGTCTGGGGCAGGGCGTCACCTTCCCGCGCGTGCTGGGGATCGAGGCGGCCGGGGTCGTGGCCGAGTGTCCCGGCGGGGAGTTCCCCGTCGGTCAGCAGGTCGTCGCCATGATGGGCGGCATGGGGCGGGTCTTCGACGGCGGCTACGCCGAGTACACCTGTGTCCCGGCCGCGCAGGTCATCGCGTTCCGCAGCGAGCTGGACTGGGCGGTTCTGGGAGCGGTGCCCGAGATGCTCCAGACGTCCTACGGCTCGCTGGAGACCGGCCTGGACGCGCGGCCGGGCCAGTCGCTCCTCATCCGCGGCGGCACCTCCTCCGTCGGCATGGCGACGGCGGTCCTGGCCCGGCGGCGGAACATGACCGTCCTGTCGACCACGCGCAACCCCGCCAAGGCCGCGGCCCTGACCGCCGTCGGCGTGGACCACGTACTCATCGACGACGGCGACCTGGCCGGGCGGGTGCGGGCGATCCTCCCCGAGGGGGTCGACACCGCCCTCGAACTCGTCGGCACGCCCACACTGCCCGACACCCTGCGCGCGACACGGGTCCACGGGGTCGTGTGCTTCACCGGGATGCTGTCCAACCGGTGGACGGTCCGCGACTTCTACCCGATCGAGTACATCCCGCGCGGTGTGCGTCTGACCGCCTACGGCGGCGACGCCGGTGACCTTCCGCCGCACGTGCTCCAGGAGTTCCTCGACGCCGTCGCCGCCGGTGACGCCGTCGTCCCCGTCGACCGCGTCTACGCCTTCGACCGGATCGCCGAGGCGCACGCCGCCATGGAGGCGGGCAGCGCGAGCGGAAAACTCGTCGTCACCACCTGAACGGGCCGCCGCGACGGCCGGTCAGTCGCCGACCCAGCCCCGGACCAGGGCCAGCAGGACGAAGACGACGATCAGCCGCCACGTCCACTTGCGGCCGAGCAACTGGAACAGCCACACCACCATGAGCACTCCCCCGGGTCGGGACCGGCCGGACGGACGGACGGACGGCCGGGACGGACGCCTCGGACGGACGGACGAATCCCATTGTCGGGCCTGCGCTCCTCCCGGTGCCGGGCTATCGGCGAATCCCCCGCCGCACGGGCCCGGTACGGTGCCGGGGCGGTGGTCCACCGGGGCCGGAGTCAGCCCGGGGATCAGCCCGGGGAGTCAGCGCAGGGGGTCGAAGGGGGCCAGTTCCGCGGGGCGGCGGCCGGTGACGATCTGTTCGGCGAGCAGTCTGCCGGTGGCCGGACCCAGGGTGATGCCCCACATGCCGTGGCCGCCCGCCACGAAGACCCGGGGTGAACGGGTCGCCCCGATGAGCGGCAGGCCGTCGGGCGTACAGGGGCGGGAACCGGCCCACTCGTCCTGGCGCGCGTCGAGGTCCGCCGCACGCAGCAGCGGGCGTACGGAATCCGCGACGACCCCGGTCCGGCGCCGGTCCAGCGGGGCGTCCGGTGAGCGGAAGTCCATCATTCCGGCGATGCGCAGGCGGTCGCCCATGGGCGTGCAGGCGACCCGCTGGGACGGGAAGTAGAGCGGGTGCGCGGGTACCCGGTCGACCGCGACGGAGAAGCTGTAGCCCCGGCCCGCCTGGACGATCGTCCTCACCCCGAAGGGCCGCGCGAGGTCACCGAGCCATGCGCCGGTCGCCAGGACCACGGCGTCGTAGGCCGTGGTCCTGGTCGTGGTCGTAGCCGTGGTCCCGGCGCCGACCCCAACCCCGACCCCGGTGCCGGTGTCCGTGACATGTGACACCGGGACTCCGGTGCGCAGTTCGCCGCCCCGGGCGCGGACGGCCTCGGCGAGGCCGTGGACGTAGGCCCCCGGGTCGAGGTACCGCTGGCCGTGCAGTCGGACCGCCGCGCCGATCTCCTCGCTCAGGGAGGGTTCGGCCGCGCGCGCCTCGGTACCGGTGAGGAGGTCGAATCCGATGTCCTGGCCTGCGGCGTGGAGGTGCCCGAGCTCCGTGAGCAGCCCCCGGGTCTCCTCGCGGGTGCGGTACCCGGCGAGCACGGCGCTCTCCACGGTCCGGTCCGGGACGCCGCCCGCGCCGAGCGCGTCGAAGCCCGGCAGGGCCAGGCGGTTGACCGGCACGAGCGCCTCCATGGCCGTCCGCCACCGCGCGGCCGTGCAGTTGCGGGCGAAGCCGGTGAGGAACCTGACCAGTCGCGGGCCGGGGGCCAGCGGGACGGAGAGCGGTGACCGGGAACTGAGCAGGGCGCGGAGCCCGTAGCCGAGAACGGCCGGTTCCGGCAGCGGGGCGGCCATGCCGGGGGTGAGCCAGCCCGCGTTGCCCCAGGAGGCCCCGGCGGCGACACCCACGCGGTCGTGGACGGTCACGTCCACCCCCCGTTCCTGGAGGAACCAGGCGGTGGCGAGGCCGACCATACCGGCGCCGACGACGGCGACACGGGCGGGGGCGGCCGTGGTGGGACGGGTCAAGGGAGAACACTCCGTTCACAGGTGACACCGGTGCCGGTGTCCGTACTCGTGCCGGTGCCGCCGCAGTACGTCCATCATCACGGCGTTCCGGCAAAAGGGAAGGGTGCGGGCAGGCTCTCCCTCAAGGACGGGCGGTCTTCTTCCACGCGCTGACGCCGAGTTGTCCCGTGGTGTCCAGGTCGAGTTCCGGTGTCACGATGACGGGCGGGGAGTCGGGGCGGGCCTTGACCCTGACGTAGGGGAGGTTCACGGGGATACCGCCGCCGGTGGTGTTGCGCCACATCAGGCCGGCGGACGCGGCCTCGCCCGGGTTCAAAGTCACCGGGCGCGGTGGGACGTCGAACCCGGTCACGGTGGCGATGCCACCGCTGCCGCGCAGGACCGTCACACCGGAGACCGGCTTCCTGCTTCTCGTCCAGGAGCCCCAGGAGCGGGTAGCCGTTGAGCTGGTAGGGGTGCGTCCCGCAGTTCTCCAGGCGCAGGCCCACGACGCGCAACCCCATGGCGGCGTCGCCGTCGTCGGCCGTGAGACGAATCCCGGACGCCGGGCAGGGGCCCGTCCCGGCCGGCGCCTCGGCCGAGGGGACACGCCTGACCTTGGCGATCCGCACCCGCCCCTTGTCGTCCTGGTCCGGCCCCACGGCCTGGATCTGGACGGTACCCGTCACGGTCCGCCCCGGGCCCCCGTGCCTCCTGCCGGCCTACCGGCCTACCGGCGAGGAGGGCCGGGCAGGAGTGACCCGGTGGCCCGCCGCGGTGCGCTCCAGCGGGCCGGGGACGGGGAAGTACGCCTCCAGGAAGGCGCTGACGTCGGCGGAGGGGACGGCGGGCTGCCCGGCCGGTGGTGTCACCGTGTCGTTGAGGCAGAACGCCTGGCGGTCACGGGCGCGCAGCAGCCGGCCCAGCCGGGCGGGGGTCCGCGGCTGGGCCAGGTCGAAGTAGTTGTAGCGCAACTGCCCCGGGACGGCGCGGCCGGTCAGGAACGCGTAGTGGTGGTGGAGCGAGGCGGGGATCGAGAGGTCCGTGACGCCACGGAGCCTGCTGCGCCCCGTCGCACGGTGCTGCTCGGGGAACTCCCGCTCGATCTCGGCGAGCACGCTGCGCCGGAGCGGGTAGGGGATGTGCCTCATCTTCTGCGTCACGGTCACACCGAACCGGTCCTCCAGCAGCACGCGGTTGTTCATCCCCGCCACGGAGGAGGGCACGTCCCGCACCGACAGGCTCCCGGGCGGCAGCAGAGCCTCCGAGGGGAAGAACTTGGTCGTCCCGTTGGCGAGGAAGAAGTCCTGCGGGGTGAGCGGGGAGCCCAGGAAGAAATCGTCGTTGAAGTAGAGGAAGTGCTCCGAGAGCCCGTCGATGTGGTGGAGCCGGCTCTCGATGGCGTGCGAGTTGAAGGTGGGCAGTGCGGCCGGGTCCGTGAAGACGTCCCGGTGGTCCACCACGGTGAGCGCGGGGTGCGACTCCGCGAGCCAGTCGGGCCGCTGGCCGTCGGTCACCAGATGGACGTGGCGGACCCAGGGCGCGTAGAGGTGGAGCGAGCGCAGGGAGTAGCGCAGTTCGTCCCGGCTGAGGTAGCGCGCCTCGTTGGCCGCCTGCTCGTGGTACGGCTCGTCGAGCACCTGGGCGCGGCGCGCCCGCCACCGGGGATCGGCGCCGTCGACCCAGGTGTAGACGGCGTCGACGGGGAAACGGATCTCGTCGGGCAGCCGCGCGGTGAACTCCTCCCGGGTCCTTACCCGTACGGGTTCCGTGGCCGTAGAGACTCTGGCCGTAGGGGCCGGGGCCGCCGCGACGGGTTCCGCCGCCACCGGAGCGAGCCGGGTGAACAGCTCGCCCGGCGCCTGCACCGCCCGGCCCGCCCGCGCGACGGACTCGGTGGTGCGGTTGGGCCGCGGTGCCACCAGCCGGTCACCGTCCGGTGTCCAGAACTCGATGTCGCAGCCGTGCTCGGGACCGAGCACCAGGGCGGCCGACGGGTCGGTGTGGAAGCGGGTGAGCCGTACGACGGGGTCGCGGGCCAGCGCCTGCCAGACGGCTGCCCGGTGCCCGAGCCGCGGGTGCGGCTGCTGGGACGGGGACGGCTGCGGGTGCGGGTGCGGCTGGTCGGGGAGGGAGACGTACCCGGCCTGACGTGCGCAGAGCACGGCGAGCGCGGCGACGGCACGTGGCCGGTCGGCCGCGCCGACCCCGACGGCCGAGGAGAGGTCGCCGTGGCAGCGCACGACGAAGTGGTCGACGTCCGCCTCCGCGAGCGCCGCGCACACCAGCCGGAGGGTGTCGGCGCGTACCGACAGCGGGGTGGGTGCGGCGGAGACCGTGACGACCGTGGCCCGGCCCCGCACGGCGAGCACCGTCCGGCCCGGGGGCGTGAGCAGCCCGGCCCGGTGCAGGCGGCGGCGCTCCCGGGCCGCGCCGAGCCTCCGGAGCGCCGTCGACAGCCGTGTCAGCGGGAGTTTCAGCCGACGGAGCGTACCGGGCGCCGTCCTGGCGAGCAGGCGGCGCGCCTCCGGAGGGACGGCGCGGCGGTACACCCTGACCAGCAGGGGGAGTTCGGCCGGCCAGGAGTGGAGCGCGTCGGGACGGTGTGGTGCGGGCGGAGTGGGCACGGGGATTCCTGCGGTCCTGGAAGTCGGTCACTGGGCGGCGATCACCGGCACCGGCACCGGAAGCAGGAACGGGAACGGGAAGGACAACAGGGAGAAGGACAGGGAGGGGAACAGGAACGGCGGAAGGAGCCGGTGCTGCTGAGGCCGGGCCACGGCCGGGGGGTGATCAGCCGAGTGGATCGGCCGGTAGAACGACCGACCGGGCGAGCGGGTTACGCCGCCACGGCAGACGCATCCGGCGGAGGGGCGGTGGCCGTGCCGGTGTGCGAGCCGGATGTGCGGGCCGGGCCGGTCAACTCGCCGTCACCACCGTGGCGGTATCGACCCGTCTGCCCTGAATGGTGAAACCCGGTCGGCTGCTCCGGTCTCTCGTTCCCCACGGGTTCCCCGTCCTCCGTACGGGCTCCTCGGCTCCCTCGTCGCCATATGCCGAGGTGAGAACCGCTCGTCTCCCTCGCCCGTGGCACACCGCGCCGGACCCGGACGGCCCCGGCGGACGGTCCGTCAGGCGGCACGGGACCCGGTGGAGGTGAGCCGATGGTGTGGCCGACCGTGCGGGAAGGGGACCACGGCCACCTGATGGTGAGTAACATCCGGCAGCGACACATCGGGTACGAGGAGAGCGAGTCGACATGGACAACGAGCCGGACACCACACCCCCCATCCACAACCTGTACGCGCAGCGGTTCGCCGCCGATCTCGGGACCAACCGCAAGGAACAGGAGGACGTCTCCGCGCAGATCACCGAGTTGAAGGCCCGTCTGAAGCAGTTGAAGGCGGACGAGACCTGGCTCTGCGGCATGCAGGGCACGCTGCCTCCGGCGGCGGCGCAGGAGGACGCGGCCTCCGGCGGGGAGACCCCCCGCCCCGCCCACTCCTCCGCGCGTACGCCCACCCGCTCCCCCGCCGATGACCCCGCGTCGGCACCGTCAGCGACCACGTCCGCGACCACGTCCGCGACCACGTCCGCGACCACGTCCGCCGAGGAGACGGCGGCGCCCGGGGCCGTTCCCTCGCCCCGGCAGGAGAAGAAGGGCACCGGCGGGACAGCACCCGGCAGGAAGGCCGTGCGGGCCAGGAAGCCCTCCGCCGCCGCACCCACCGCACCCGCACCCGCCCGGGAGGCCAAGGCCGCCGTACGCAAGCCCGCGAAACCGCCGGTGGAGAAGACGGCGGAGAAGGTGTCGGAGAAGCGGCCGGAGAAGACGGCGGAGAAGACCGCCGTGCCGGCGCCCGACCGGGCCGGGCAGCCTCCGCTGCGCGAACTCGTCCTCTCCCTCCTGGTCGGCGCCGCAGAGCCCCGTATGGTCAGCGAGGTGGCCGCCGGACTGGCCGAGGCCCATCCCGGGCGTCCGACCTCCACCCAGGTGGTGCGCAACACCCTGGAGAACCTCGCCAAGAAGGGCGTCATCGACAAGGAGCACCGGCAGGGGTCGGTGATGTACACCGCGCCCTCGCCCCGGCCCCGGTCCTCGGCCCCGGCCTCGACCCCGGTGGACGGGGCGGCGTCCGCGGTGGTCACGGCCCCCGAACCGGCGCGGGAGAAGACGACGGCGGAGGTCTGATCCGTCGCCCGACCCTTCGGCTGATCCCTCGCCCGACCGGTTGCTCAACGGTTCGCCCGACCGGTCGCCCGACCGTCGTCACTGGTCAGGTGGCTCGCCGTACCCGTACCCCGTGGCCGCTGACCCCGGCCGTGGGGTACGGGCGGGCTGCCCGGGACGGGGACGGACGCGGCGGCCTGCGCGAGCAGCGGCTCGATCGGGGCCGCGACACCACCGTGCTGTCCCTCCCCGTACCCGTCGGACACGGCGCCGGAATGACACCGGTGCAAGCCACCATGACCGCCGGGAGCCGCCCCGCAGGACAGGCGCGGCCGGACACGTCACCGGAACAACCCCGACGGCCGCCCGCAATCCGTACGGCCCCGCCGTAAGGGGAGCGCGACGAGCTGTTCGTGCTCGGCTTCCGAGAACACCTCCGGGAGGGTGAGCTGTTCGACGACGAGCCAGGTGAGCGCCAGGTACGGCAGGCGCACCGCCGTCGCGTCGCCGGGCAGGCCGTTCTCCTCGTGGTGGGCCGCGTTGGCGTCGATGTCCGCACGCACGCGTGCGGTCAGCACCGTGCGGAGCGCCGGACGCCGGACGCCGGGTGGCCTCCAGCCGCAGTTCCAGCAGGGCCAGGCAGCCGGTGCGGAAGGAGCTGACCCGGCCGGCCAGTGCGCGCATCAGCAGGGCGTAGCCCTCCCGGTCCGGTGTGTCCGGCCGCTGCCGGGCGATCTCCGCCGCGCCGGGCCGGAGCCTTTCGCAGACCCGCGCGCCCGCCTGGGTGAGCAGGTCGTCCCCCAACGACGTCGCGATCAGCTGGTCACCTGGTTCACCCGGCGGTAGCCCCCGCCCCCCGATCCACCGGGCCAGGTCTCGGAAGGCGGGCACCGGATCACCACCGTGAACCGTCGCCGTGACCGTCGCCGCGCATCGCCTCCGCGCATCGCCTCCGTACGTCGCCGCCACGTATCGCGGGGCGGGGCGAGGAGCAGGACCATGGCAGGGGGGCGGCCCGCCGCGCGAAGGCGCCCGGCACGTCCCCACCTGCGCCGATGCTCCAGCGCCCCGGCACAGCACCGGCACCGGCACCGGCGCCGACACGGCTCGGTGCGTGGTCCACGGGGGAATGCCATGGGAAATGCCAAGGGGGGATGACTTGGAGGACGTCTCATGCGAGCGACTCTGATCTACGGTGCCGGTGACGTACGGGTGGAGGACGTGCCCGATCCGCACGTCCAGCAGCCCACCGACGCCGTGGTGCGTGTGGTGGTCTCGTGCGTCTGCGGCAGCGACCTGTGGCCGTACGCCTCGCGGCCCGCCACCGAGGACGCCGACCGGATCGGGCACGAGTTCCTCGGCGTGGTGGAGGAGACCGGCTCGCAGGTGTCCGGGCTCGAACCCGGTGACCTGGTGGTGGCCCCGTTCGTCTGGTCCGACAACACCTGCGACTTCTGTTCCGAGGGCCTGCAGACCTCCTGCCGCAACGGCGGTTTCTGGGGCGCGGACGGCGTGGACGGCGGCCAGGGCGAGGCGGTGCGGGTGCCCCAGGCACAGGGCACGCTGGTGAAGCTCCCCGTCGGGGAGGACTCCGCGCTGCTGCCGTCCCTGCTCACCCTGTCCGACGTGTTCCCTACCGGCCACCACTGCGCGGTCAGGGCCGGTGTCGGCGAACGGACGACGGTCACGGTGATCGGTGACGGCGCGGTCGGCCTGTCCGCGGTGCTGGCCGCCCGGCGCCTGGGCGCCGAGCGGATCGTGCTCATGGGCCGCCACGCGGACCGCACCGACCTGGGCCGCGCCTTCGGCGCCACCGACGTGGTCACCGAGCGCGGTGAGGAGGGCGTCGAGAAGGTCCGCGAGCTGACCGGCGGCGACGGCACCCACACGGTACTGGAGTGCGTCGGCCTGGAGCAGGCCGTGAACACCGCCTTCGGCGTCGTCCGGGACGGCGGCACGGTCAGCCGGGTCGGCGCGCCGCAGTACGAGCAGGTGTCGATGGGCTTCCCGCAGTTCTTCAAGAACATCACCCTCACCGGCGGGGTGGCCCCCGCCAGGGCGTACATCGAGGAGCTGCTGCCCGACATCCTGGAGGGGCGGGTCGAGCCGGGCCGGGTCTTCGACCGCACCGTGGGCCTGGACGAGGTGCCGGACGGGTACCGCGCCATGGCCGACCGCCAGGCGCTGAAGGTCCTCATCCGCCCCTGAGAAGCCGCCCCGCCCTTACCCCCGTACCACCCCGCTACCGCGCCGTACCGCTCCCCGGACCCCGCTCCCCGGACCCGCCCGCCTCACCGGCCCCTCGGCTTCCCCTTCTCCCGTCCGCTTCCCCGTCCCGGAACGCCGGTCGCTTCGGTCGCTTCGGTCGCTCGGGGTGCGTCGGGCGCCTTGGGTGCCGAGGGAGCAGGTGGGGAAACCGGCGGGCAGGTGGCGAATAGTGAACATCCGGTGACGTGATGTCAGTACCGGTGTTCTCATGGGTCCGTTGCGCGGGGAGGCGCACCCGGTCCACGAGGGGGGTACGGCTGTGTCTGTGGCTGTGATCGAGACGCATGAGGTCCACAAGGCGGGTGAGGTGCATGCGGCGTACAGCCGGTACGGGGCGTACGAGCTGTACGGGGCGCACAGGGCGTACGGGGCGTACGGGGAACCGCGCGGCGCCGTGGCCCGCAGGCGGCGGCCCGGCCCGGGGAGCCTGCGGTGAGCCGGCGTCCGCCCGCGCGGCGGCCCGGCCGGGGGCGTCCCCGGGGGCGGCGCGGGAGCCTGGGGCTGGAGAAGCCGGTGGTGGTCGTCCTGGTGGCCGTCGCGGCGTTCGGCCTGGTCACGGGCGTGACGCGGTGGCTGGCGGCGCATCCCTGGGTGGTGGCTCCGGGACTCCTGACGGCCGCCGGGGCGGGCGGGGTCTGGCTGTGGCGGCGCGCGGAAGCGGCGCGGCGGGAGCGGACCCGGGCGCAGGGGCTGCGGTACGCGGTGGAGCAGCTCGACAGCCTGCACCACCGCGAGTTCGAGTTCGCGGTGCGGGACCTGATGCGGCGCGACGGCTGCGCGGACGCCGAGCAGGTCGGCGGGCGCGGCGACAACGGGGCGGACGTGAAGGCGACCGACCCGTACGGGCGGCGGTGGGTGATCCAGTGCAAGCACCGCAAGGCGGGCTGGGCCGGTTCGGCGGTGGGCACCCCTGACCTACAGGTCCTCAACGGGACCGGCCGGCAGATCCATGGGGGCGACGTCCTGGTGATGCTGACCAACGGCCGGTTCTCCCGCCCCGCCCCGGGCTTCGCCGAGTCCCAGCGCCTGCACCTGGTCGACCGCCACCTCCTCGCCCAGTGGGCCGGCGGCTCCCGCCCCCTGTGGGAACTGCTGCGCGCCGTCCCCCCACCCCGGCGCCCGTCGTCCCTCTCCTGACCTCCCCGGCCGCGAACGGTGGCACCGGCCGGGCTCGTGGCGGGTGTCGCGGCCCTGGTTCCTCCGGGGGCCCGGCTACTGTCGCGTTCGGTCCGTCGACGCAGACGGGCCCCGGAACCGGGTGAGCGAGGGCAGCGGCGATGACCCACGAGAGCGCGGCCAGGGCCGCCGAGGCGGCGCGCCGCTACTACGGCACGAGCGACGTCGACGGCTTCTACGAAGCGGTGTGGGGCGGCGAGGACATCCACACCGGCGTGTACGCCGACGCACACGAGCCGGTGGCGGTCGCCTCCCGGCGGACGGTGGAACTGGCGGCGCGGAAGGTCGCCGACCGCCTCGGCCCGGGGTCCGAAGTACTGGACCTGGGCTCCGGGTACGGGGGCCCCGCCCGCTATCTGGCCGCACGGTTCGGCTGCCGTGTCGTCGCCCTCAACATCAGCGAGGCCCAGAACGAGCGCCACCGGAAGACCAACGCCGAGCACGGTCTGGACGGGCTCGTCGAGGTCGTCACCGGATCGTTCCAGGACATCCCCTACCCCGCGGGGCGCTTCGACGTCGTCTGGTCGCAGGAGGCGTTCTGCCACAGCGGCGACCGGGAGGAACTCCTGGGCGAAGCCGTCCGTGTCCTCAGGCCGCAGGGGGAACTGGTCTTCACCGACGTGATGGCCTCCGACGCCGTCCCCCACGACGTGCTGCGCCCGGTCGTGGCCCGCCTTGAGGTCGAGGAGCTCGCCACACCGGATTTCTACCGGCGCCGGCTCGCCGGACTCGGCCTGACCCACATCGACTTCGACGACCGCAGCGACCAGCTCCTCACCCACTACCTCCGCCTCACCGAGGAGACGGACCGCCGCGCGACGGAACTCGGCAACGTCATCAGCCCCGCCTACGTGGCAGACCTCCTGGAGAACCTGCCCCTGTGGGTCGACGCCTGCCGTAAGGGCCGTATGAGCTGGGGCATCTTCCACTGCCACCGCAACTGACCCGCGGTCGGCCCCCACACCTGACCCCGCCGGTCCGGAAGACCTGGCTGCTCAGGGGCCACTCCCGATGTGCAGGCCAAGTGCTCAGCCGGGCAGCCGGGCAGCCGGGCAGCCGGGCCACGGCAACGTGACCCCCGGCTACGCGACCGTACGCATGACGACCGCACGCCGCCGGGCGGCGTGCCCACCTGCGAATCCCCTGATCACCTTCGTGGTGGTGCCCGATTCCGTGGTCGATGTGCTGACCCCAGGCTTCAGCTTTCAGCTGGTGGTTTTTGTGAGGGTGATGGGTGAGGGCTGTCCCTGGACGGTTGTGGTGAGGGTGATGAACGCCGGTGTGGTCAAGCTCGCGTCACAGCCCCGGAAGTTGCTGGTGTACGTCCCGACCGGCAGATTGAGAGTGAGTGCTTGCAGGTTCGCCGTGTAGGTGCCGTTCTGGAATGCTCCTTGAAAGATGCGCCCGCCGCTTTCAAATCGCAGTTCGGCAGGACGGCTTCCGCCTCCCGCTGTCTCGTAGGTGAATCCGACGTAATCGGCTGCCAGGGTTCCGCAGAGGACGGCGGCATGGGCGGTTCCGCCGGTCAGGGTGACAGCGGGAATGGTGCTGAGCGCGAGAGCGAGAGCTGCGACGCGTGTCCTGGTGCTCATGGTGGAGTCTCCTGTCGTCGGATGTTTTCAGTTGAAACATTCCTTCTCTTCCGTGTCGGGTAACCACTCCCTTTCCTTATTCCTCCTGAAGAGTCCACCGCACCGCAGAACCCGGCCCGCCGCACGCGGTACCGGGGACGCGCGTGCCGCACGGGACCGGACCCGCGCCGGGCAGGCCCGTACGGGTCGGAGGTCGGCCTCGCGTGAGTACCGAACCGGGTGCGCGGTGGGCGGCGTGGGACACCACCGGGAGCGGGGCAGGAGCGGGGGTGGGGGCCGAAGGTGTTGTCCCCTGGTCGTCCGGGTTGTTGCCCGTCCGTGCCGGGGAACGGCTGACCCAGCAGGCCGGGCCGACCCTCCGGCCGTTAACCGAAAGGCACCCCGTGCGCAAGCTTCTGGTACTGGCCGTCACCCCGCTGATCGGCATCGCCGCCATCGCGGCCCTCACCACCCCCGCCCACGCCGACGCCACCGGCAAACTCACCGCCCTCAACTCCACCAACCTCTACCCGCCCGGCGCGGACACCCCGGTCGAGGAGGTCGTCAACCCGGCGGCCGGCTGTTACCGGCTGGACGGAGGAACTCAGGGTCCCCCCCTCGTCTCCTTCGAGAACGGCACCGACCAGAACCTCCCCGTCTACGGAAGCACCGACTGCACGGAAGACCCGATCGACACGGCCGATTCCGGAACCACCTACCAGGGATTCGGGTCCATCTCCGTCAAGGTGACCTGACCGGACACCACAGACACCCCACCTCACGCTCCGTCATGTTCCTGGCCCACGCCCTGCCGCCTCCCGGAAGCCGGTCGGTGTCCGCTCCGTGTGACCATCCGCCGGGGAGGAGCGTCGAACCCTCGCGGGGAAAGGGACCGGAAGCGACGGCAACACGGGCACCAATCACCTGCACGTTCGGCCACGAAACGGCCGGCGCCCTCGATGTACGGGGGCGCCGGCCGTCTCGTGGCCGCCGGTGACCGGTCCTGGCCGGCCTGGCATCACCAAGGGCGAAGACGTGGGATGCCTGACGTGTGCGTCCGCTACCTCGGAGTGTGCCAGCTGAACTCAAGGAGGCTGTCGTTGTAGTCGGTGTCGTCGCCGTTCTCGGCGACGACCACCATCAGGTTGTAGGAGCCGATCTGGTAGGGGCCGCCACTCCTGAGAGCGCTCGGCCTGGTGGTGCCGTCACTGTCGTTGTACTCGAAGGTGGCGGTGATCTGGCTCTGTCCGGTGATGGTCGCGTCCCCGATGGAGACGCGTTCGCCGGAGCCGGTGAACCGCAGGTCGACGCTGCCGTCCGCGCTGGTGACCTTCACGGTCTGGATGAAGCGCGAGCTGGTCTTCGCCTTGACGTGTACCGGTAAGCCGCCAGGAAGACCGATCTGTGCGGTGTTGCCCTTGATGAGGATGTGTGCGTCAGCCACTGAGGGCTCCGTTCTTTTCGGTGAGAACCCCGAGATGGGGGTCATAACTCTGCGTTCCGTTCCGACCGCGCAGAGCGAACAGGACCCAAACTACCCACGCGGGAGCCGAGAACGATCAGAGTCGTCGAACTCGGGAGATGCCCACCCCTCCTGTGATAGGGCCACAGCAGTCAGCCCGGATGTGCCTGCGCATACGGAGCGGCAACGAACCATGGATGCGCAGGCGGCCCTCATCAGAACCGACGACCCGCCACACCGGCCGGGCGACCCCTCGTACCGGGGCCGGGGCCGGGTGTCACGGCCCGCCACCGCCACGCCGTACCGGCCCGCTCCGTCAGGACAACGGCCTGCCCACGTTCTCGACGAACTCACCGAGGAAGTTGCCCGGCGGGTCGAACACCACGTACAGGAGGGTGTAGGCGCCGAAGTCCTCGCTCTGGCAGGAGGCCGCACCCATACCGATACGCTTCGACGCCTTCCACACCAGCTGGGTGAACTCGCCGGCCTTCGGGTCGAAATCTTCGTTGGTGTAGTCGTAGCCGACCGCCTCCGACTCCCATCTGAGGACCGCGTCGACGAGAGTGCCGTCACTCGCGCCGAGGGCCTGCCCGTACGGGAGCTGCGGCTGGTAGTCGTAGACGCACTTGTCGGCATACGCCTGCGCATCAGCAGACAGCGCCGGATCGACGGTCAACGGCTCGGCCCCGTGCAGAGCACGGAACGTGTTGATCTCCGTCAGCACCAGCTCCTGCTGCGCGGGAGTGACATCAGAGGACGGCGCCACCACCACCGGACCCGACGACACCACCACCGCAGCCGCAGCCGCAGCCGCCGGACCGGACGACATCACCGCACCGGCCAACGCCAGCGCCACAGCCCCCGAAGCGAACCGGGGAACCCGAACCACCCGTGACCGAACCCGCGACCGAACCCCTACAACACTTCTCTCTTGTCTCATGCGTACAAAATGCGACGATCCACCCCCTCCCGCAACCACCACCCGCCAACCGGCCCAACAAAACCTCCGACCCCGACAACCCGACCCCACCCGGCTCCCACCAGTGGGAACAGCCGGGCACCACGACGGCCAGACGGCACGCACCACCCGCGGGCCCCTCCGCCGGGCATGCTCGCGTACCGCCGTCATCCCGGGGACTCGGGAGACCTCCTACCAGGCGATGACCATCAGGCCGGGGCCGCCGCCGTAGCCCATGGACGCGCTCGCGGACGCTTCTCCCCCTGAGCCTCCGCCGTCGACACCGCCCCCACCGCCCTGCCCGCCCGCGGTGCCGTTCCCCGCCCGGCCGCCACGGGATGTGCCGTCCGAAGCCGTGTACTGCTCGCCGCTGGGAAGAATGACCTGAGTGCGGTAGCCCCCGGTCAGCCCCGTCGAGCTTGAGCCTTCGCCTCCACCGCCTCCCCCGCCGGCCGCTCCCCCCGCCACCACCACCGCCGCCCCACACGTACGCGTGGAAGGTTGTCACTCCTTCGGGCGGGGTCCATGAGCCGGACTCGGTGAACACCGCATACCCGTGCTCCACCACCCTGTGTGCCTGCGCCGGAGCAAGTGATCCCGCCGTCACCGCACAGGCCGTCGCCACCACGAACAGCCCGCGTCCCGTCACCGTCATCACGTCAGCCCTCTCGCCGCGTCACCCCGTACCGGGTGAACCGGACGAACCGGACGACAGGCTGACAGGCTGACAGGCTGACAGGCTGACAGGCTGACAGCAAGCCAACGGGCCCGCCCGCGTACTACAGCCGAATGGCTTTGCCCCCGGAACCACCCCCGGTGAACCACGGGTACGGCGGAAACAGCCGGGTGACGACGAGCACCAGGAGCACCCACCCCGCCCCGCCCCCGCGGGGACGGGGCGGCCGGGGTGGGAGGGCGGTCGCGCAGGTCCGCGTGAGCCGGGTCGGACGGCTCTCCACGTCCGGCGGCAGGTCCGGCTGGGATCAGCGGCCGGAGAAGCCGGAGAAGGGCAGGCGGGCCGGCGCCTGGACCGGGTTCAGAGTCGGGTTCGGGTTCGGTGACGCCGAACCCGAGTCGGCCGCGGGGTGCTGGTCCGCCGCGCAGGTGACGTCCCGGGAGGGAAGCCGGCCGGTGGTCAGATACCTCGTGACGAGATCGTCCGCGCAGGCACTGATCCCGAGCGAGTACACGCCGTGGCCCTGCCCCTCGTCCACGGTCACGAGCCGGGAACCCTTCAGCGCCCGGCGCAGGCCGAGTGAGGCGGCCGGAGGGGTCTGCGAGTCCCACTCGTTCTGGACGATGAGCGCGGGGACCTTGTTGTCGACCTTGGTGGCCGCTTCGAGCGGGCGGTCCCAGTAGGCGCACGGGAAGACGTTCGAGACGAAGTCGCCGTACAGGGGGTGGCGGGCGCTGTCGCGCCGGGAGTCGGCCTGGTAGACGGCCGGGTCGGTGGGCCAGCGGGCGTCACCGCACATGA
This sequence comes from Streptomyces sp. NPDC051567, assembly GCF_044454165.1. Classification (NCBI taxonomy): domain Bacteria; kingdom Bacillati; phylum Actinomycetota; class Actinomycetes; order Kitasatosporales; family Streptomycetaceae; genus Streptomyces; species Streptomyces sp. NPDC051567. The sequence goes on from NZ_JBITDK010000007.1 coordinate 94,691, forward strand.
TCGCGAGGTAGCTCGCCAGCTCGTTGTCGGTGGGCACGAAGGTCGGGAAGGTCGGGACGGGCTTGCCCGCTGCGGCGTCCCGAAGCAGCCCCAAGGTCCGGGCGGCGACCGGCGGGTGACTGATCTCCCAGCGTATGTACTCGCGGACCTCGGCACCGTCGAACCTGGTCCCGCCGAGGTCGAGCGGCTCCCGGTCGGCGCGCGCGACGATGTCCCAGAACAGCCTCTCGACCTCGGCGGGCGTGTCACCGAGTCCGTACCGCGCCGCATTGCGGGCGGTCCACTCCGTCCACCGGTCGAACGTGATCCCGGCCTGTTCCGCCCATGACTGCGCCATGCTCCGCCAGACCCGTTCGGGGTCGACCGCGCTGTCCAGGACGAACCGGTCGGCCCGCTGCGGGAACAACTGGGTGTACACAGAACCGAGATAGGTCCCGTAGGACAGCCCGAAGTACGAGATCTTCCGCTCACCGAGGGCCGCGCGGACGAGGTCCATGTCGCGCGCCGTGTTGCGGGTGCTGATGTGCGGGAGCGTCTCCCCGTTGAGGTTGCGGCACCCCTCCGCGATGTCGCGCGCCCAGGCGACGTCCTTGGCGAACGTCGCGTCCTTGTACGGCCGGTACGTCTGCCGTTCGTCGGCGGTGGTCGTCCCGCAGGCGAGGGGGGTGCTGGCGCCGACCCCGCGGGGGTCGAAACCGATCAGGTCGTACCGGTCCTTCACGGACTGCGGCAGGAGACCGCTGAGCGCAAGGGGGTAGAAGAGCCCGGAAGCGCTGGGGCCACCCGGGTTGAACAGGAGGACGCCGCGGCGCTTGGCCGGATCGGCGGCCTTGATCCGGGACAGCGACAGGTCGATCTTCTTGCCGCCCGGCTCGCGGTGGTCGAGAGGCACCTTCAGGGTCGTGCACTCGACGGTCGCGGGGACGTCATTGCCGCAGCCCTGCCAGGCCAACGGGGGCGTGGTGGCCAGGGTGTGGGCCGGGGCGGCCACCGGCGAACCGGGGCCGGCCGTGGGGGTGGCCGCTGCCGTGGTGCCGAGGAGCGTGGGGGTGAGGAGCGTGGGGGTGAGTACCGCGGCGATGCCCAAAGCCGTCTTGGAGATCGCGCTTCGTCTCAGGAGCAAGGGAGTGCCTTCGTTCGCTGGGATGGTGAATGGCGCTCTTCAGTGGTCCGGAGGGACGGACCGCAGGGTCATCGGTCAGGCTAACGGGCTTACGGCGTACGTGAGTTCGGATGCGCGATGTGGCCCAGTGCCGCGTCAGGCAACGTTCGCCCCGTCGCGATTCTTTCGCCTTCCCCGGCGCCGAAGGGTTCCCTTGTGCCCAAGGCGCAGTCAGCGGTGTGCGTGGTGGTGGGTGAGAGAAGCGTGGGGGTCCGGGGTACCGGGGGTGGTGGTGTGGGGGTCGGTGTGGACGGTGGCCGCGGTGAGGCGTGGGAGGGCGTGGATGAGGGCGTGTTCGGCCTCGGCGGCGATGGCGTGGCCCTGGGCCACGGTCAGGGCCGGGTCGACGGCGATGTCGGTCTCGGCGTGCAGGGTGTGGCCGATCCACCGCATCCGGACCCGGCCGACGTGGTGGACGCCTTCGACGGCGCGCAGGGCGGTCTCCGCCTGCTCCACGAGCGCCGGGTCGACGGAGTCCATCAGCCGGCGGCAGACCTCGCGGGCGGCGTCCTTGAGGACCATGAGGATCGCGGCGGTGATCAGCAGGCCGACCACCGGGTCGGCCCAGCGCCAGCCGATCGCGACGCCGCCGGCGCCCAGCAGGACGGCGAGGGAGGTGAAACCGTCGGTACGGGCGTGCAGGCCGTCGGCGACCAGCGCGGCGGAGCCGATCCTGCGGCCGGTGGTGATGCGGTAGCGGGCCACCCACTCGTTGCCGAGGAAACCGGCCACCGCCGCGACGGCGACGGCCCACAGGTGGGTGACCTCGCGGGGGTTGAAGAGGCGGTCGACGGCCTCGTAGGCGGCCAGCGAGGCGGAGGCGGCGATGGTGAGCACGATGACGATGCCCGCCAGGTCCTCGGCGCGGCCGTAGCCGTAGGTGTAGCGGCGGTTCGCGGCCCGGCGGCCGAGGAGGAACGCGATGCCCAGCGGCACGGCGGTCAGCGCGTCGGCCGCGTTGTGGACGGTGTCGCCGAGCAGGGCCACCGACCCGGACAGCGCGACGACCACCGCCTGGATCACCGTGGTGAGGCCGAGGACGCCCAGCGACAGCCACAGGGTGCGCATGCCTTCGCGGGAGGTCTCCAGCGCGGAGTCGACCTTGTGCATGGCCTCGTGGCTGTGCGGGGTGAACAGGTGCGCGAGCCGGTTCCGTGCCCGCGCCCACCGGCCCCCACCGCCCCGGCCCCCAACGCCCCGATGGCCGTGGTGTGTGTGGTGCGCGTGGTGTGTGTGGTGCGCGTGGTGTGTGTGGTCGTGCGGCTCGGGGGTACCGGGGTGCTCGCTCATCGTGGATCGCGCCTCTCGGGATCGGGGCGGCCGGGTCTGAAAGTACTGAACCGGGCTGGACCGGACCGGGCCGGGCTGGACTCCCTGATCTCCTTCCCTCCACCGTGTGCGTAGGAACGCACGCATGAACCTGTCAGGTGCGCACGGTTCGCAGGAGCCCGACGACGGCGAGCGGCCGACGGTGGCCGTGGAGATGCGGGGACCGCTCGCCGACCGGACCCGCCTGGCCCTGCTGCGACGCCCCGGTGAGGGCGAGGCCGATGTGACGACGCCCCCGGATCGGCCACCTGCCGCCGCACGACCGAGCCCCCTGCCGGGGCTGCTGGTCCGGGAGGGTGACATCCCCAGCTCCTCCCACCCGCACACGTGACGCGGCACTACCGTCACCCGCAGAAACCACCCGTAGACCCCCGCCCTCCCCAGGAGTCCCCCGTGTTCGGTCCCGGTCCCGGTATCCTCAGCAGGCCCCGCCCCGGCTCCACGACCCGCGCCGCGGCGGTCGCCCTGGCCGTGCTCTCCCTGTCGGCGCCCGCGCTCACGGGCACCGCCTTCGCCGACACCGGCAACCGCAACGGGACCATCAAGAGCGGCTACGCCCCCGGCACCTGTCTGGCCAACGAGAAGCTCCTCGCCGCCGGCAAGGTGCGTACCGCACCGTGCAACCGCAAGCAGAACCAGGCATGGCTCGTGTCGGGTGTCGGCGAGGCCAACGCCACCATCAGGCTCGGCTACGCCCAGAAGCTCTGCCTGACCAACGACCCGGGCACCGGCAACGTGCGTACCGCACCGTGCAACGGCAAGCAGAACCAGGCATGGCTCGTGACCAGCACCGGCAGCAAGAACGCGACGATCAGGCCCGGCTACGCCCAGGGCACCTGCCTGACCTACGTCAAGAAGACGGGCAGGGTGTACACCGCGACGTGCAGGGGCAACACGAGCCAGGCATGGCTCGTGTCCTGATCCGCCGCCCGTAATCTTCCGCCCGTAATCTTCCGGCCGTAATCCGCCGGTCGGACGGCTCCGGTCCGTCGTCAGACGACGATGGTGTGGCGGGCGATGGCGCCGAGGAGTTCGTCCTCCTCGTAGGTGAGGTGGGAGAGGAGACAGGCGGAGAGCTTGTCGAGCACCTTGCGGACCTCCTCCATGTGGGAGGGGTCGTCGATCATGCGGACCAGCGCCTGGTCCAGGCGGGTGATGAGTCCGGCGATCAGCTCGTGTTCCTCTTCGAGGCGGTGCAGGACCGGTGACAGGTCCTCCTCGGCGGTGCGGAGTTTACGGAACATCACCTCGTCCTCCAGGAGGTGGTGGGTGGTGAGGAGGCGGCAGTAGGAGGCGCAGAAGGCGCCCAGCGACCAGTAGTTCTGGCGCATCGTCATCCGGTGGAGGAGGGAGCGGGCTTGGCCGGGGTGGCCGTGCCCGGACAGCACCTCGGTGACGGCCTGCTGGAGCTGCCGCATCTCTTCGCGCAGGTGGTCGTGGACGGCGACGAGGTCGTCCGCGGCCTGTTGCCCGGCGGGCGGTGGTGGTGTCGGTGTCGGTGTGCCCTCGGGCTGGGGCCGCACCGCCGTGGGGCGGGTGGTGGGGTCGAGCGGGCGGTCGGCGGGATCGTCGGTCCACTGCTCCGTACCGGCCTGGACGAGGGCGGGGCCGGTGCCACCCCCGCTTCCGCTCCCGGCGTCGGTATCGGCGTCGGCGTCGGCCACCGGGGCGGTTCCGGCCACGGGCCCAGCCACGGTGACGGCGGGCTCCCGTCCGCCCTCCGCTCCGCGCCGCTCGCGGGCGACGGCTTCGCGGACGGCGGGTACGGTCTCGGCGGCGAAGCGCATGACGTCGCCGACGCCGTCCGGGTCCGCGTTCACCAGGAAACCGCTGATGCCGTGGACGAGGGCGAGTTCGGTGAGCTGCTGGGCCGTGTGGGCGGTGTCGACGACGTAGATCCGCCGGATCGCGCCGGGCGCGCGTCCCGCCTGTGCGGCGCCCTCGTCGATGAGGCGGCCGATGCCCGCGAGGGTATCGGGCGGGGCGTAGCCGGTGCTGCCGAGCCAGCCGTCCGCGAGCCGTCCGGTCAGGCGCAGCATCCGCGGTTTGTAGGCGCCGAGCCAGATGCCCACCGGGTGGAGGGGGAAGGGGCCGGGTCTGGCGCCCTTGAGGGAGTAGTGCTCGCCGGTCAGCCGTACTCCGGGCCCCGGGGTCCACAGGGCGCGGATGACGTTGATGGCCTCTTCGAGGGCGGTGACGGATTCACCGGGGGTGCGGCGGGGGCCGTCCATGGCCTCGATGGCGTCCCAGAAGGCTCCGGCGCCGAGGCCGAGCTCGACCCGGCCGCCGCTGAGGATGTCGAGGGTGGCGGCGGAGCGGGCGAGGACGGCGGGCGGGCGCAGGGGCAGGTTGGCGACGGCGGGGACCAGTCTGATGTGACGGGTCACCGACGACAGGTGGGCCAGCAGCGTCCAGGTGTCGAGGAACGCGGGCTGGTACGGGTGGTCCTGTACACCGAGCAGTTCCAGCCCGGCGGTGTCCGCGTCCCTCACCAGGCCGGTGAACGCCCGGTGCCGGGCGGCCTCCGGCGGCGCGAAGATCCCGAAGAGCAGGTCATGGCCAAGGTCGGGCATGGCGGGCGGTCCGTTCTGCGGGCGGCGGCGACGCCCCCCAGCCTCGTACGCCGGGCCGCGCTCCGCATGTGGACCGCGCGCCGCATGTGGACCGCGCGCCGGGCGGGCCCGGTCCGGGACGGTCCGGGACCCGTTCACAGACCCGTTCGCGGACCCGTTCGCGGACCCGTTCGCGGACCCGGAAGGGGGCCGTGGAGGTGCGCCGGTCGCGGATCGGTGCGTGACTGGTCTGGGCGCCGCGCCGGTGGAGGCGGGCACACGGGACGCCCCCGCCCGCCGTCTGCCCCCCCCCCCAGTCGCCCACCCGTCGTCCGTCGTCACCCGTCGCCCGTCACCCGTCGCCCGCCGTCCGTCGCCCGCCGTCCGTGGAGGCCGTTCATGCCTGATGTCACCGGTCCGTACACACCCGGTACCCCCTGTTGGTTCGACCTGATGGTCCCCGACCAGCAAGCCGCCCTCGACTTCTACCGTGACCTGCTCGGCTGGCAGGGCGAGACCGGGCCGCCCGAGACCGGGGGTTACGCCGTCTGCACCCTGAACGGCAAGCCGGTCGCCGGGATCATGGCCGCGATGAACCCGGACGGCAGCAAGCCCGACCCGGCGCCGCCGACCGTGTGGACCACGTACCTCGCCACCGCCGACGTGGACGCCACCGCGGCGGCGGTCACGGGCAAGGGCGGCCAGGTGGTGGTACCGGGGATCGACGTGCTCACCCTCGGGCGGATGGCCGTCGTGAGCGACTCCACCGGCGCCGCCTTCGGCCTCTGGCAGGCCAGGGACTTCCCCGGCGCCGGAGTCGTCAACGAGCCCGGCTCGGTCGTCTGGAACGAGCTCAACACCAGTGACCCGGAGGCCGCGTCGGCCTTCTACTCCGAGGCGTTGGGCGTCACCGTCGCCCCCATGGAGGGCGCGGAGGGCTACTTCTCGCTCTCGGCGGGCGGACGGGTCGTCGGCGGCCTACAGGCCCTGTCCTCCGTCGACGGCATGCCGCCGGACGCCCCCTCGCACTGGCTGACGTACTTCTCGGTCGACGACACCGACAGCACGGTCGCCGCCCTGGTCCGGGCCGGTGGCAATGTCCTCAAGCCGCCCTTCGACATGGAGGCGGGCCGGATGGCCGTCGTGCAGGACCCGCAGGGCGGCGTGTTCGCGATCATCGACGCGAGGGGCCCCGCCCCGGCCTGACCGTGGCGCCCCACGGACCGGTGGGCGTCGATGCCGGCGAGGGTGGTCCGCCGGTCCGGTCCACCGAACTCGCGAAGGCCGGGCCGGCACAGGCAGAACGGCTTCCGGCCTGCCCGGACGAGCGCTTCGAGGTAGAGGTCGCCGGCCGCGTAGGGCGTCTGCTCGACGTTTCCGAGCGTGCCCGTCTCCGAGGAGTACATCAGGAACAGGTCGCATTCCCGGTGGCGCAGGAGAAGGTCGAGGACGGCCGCTCCGGTGATCTCGGGGGCCATGACCGCGGCGATCCGCTCCCCGCTCGACTCGGTGAGCGGGGCGTCGTCCAGGTGCATGGCGCAGTGCACGGCCCCGCGCAGCGGGTGTCCCGAGGCGTCGATCGCGGCGACGACGCCGCGCAGGGCGTCCAGGTCCGTGAGCGCCACCGCGTACGCGGTGGCGCTCACCCCTTGTGCGGTGGGCGCGGCCAGTACGCACAGGCCACCGCGTCGACGTGACCCCGTCCGGCCCGCTGGCAATCCGGAGTTGCCAAGGTGGGTCCGCATCCCGGGGACAAGAGCATTCTGGGAGATGTCGCCCTCTGGAGACATGACTACTTTGCTAAGTGGCCGAAGACGTCGGAACGATTTCCCTATGAGCGAGCGCTTTCCCGTCCGTGTTTCCTGTACCTGTTTCCTGCACCTGTTCCCTGTCCGTGTTTCCTGTCCGTGTTTCCTGTCCGTGTTTCCTGCACCTGTTCCCGCCTCGTTCCCGTCTGCGGCCAACTCCCTCCGAACAGACCTCTCATGAGGTCACGACGGCGCGTGGACGGAAATCGTTTCACCCTGCCCGGCCGTGCGTCGATCCATGACATTCGATCCATGAATTCCGAGCCAGAAATGAGGCGATGACAGAAATGAGCCGATTCGCTGTGCGGGCCGAATGCGGGGTGGTGGGTTTCTCCCCCGTGCGGGCCCTGATCCCTACAGGTGACACGGCCTCGTGGCCCAGGCGGGCCCGTATCGGGCTGAGGCTCCTCGCCCCCGACGACCCCGCGTGCGTCACCGTCGGTACGGCCGGTACGGCCGGTACGGCGGAGGCGAGGAGGAGCCTCGCCGGTACGGCGCCGGAGCGCGGGCGGGCGGGGGGCTTCCACCGGGAGCGGGTGGTGAGCGACTTCCGCGCGGTGGGCCGGGCGTGGCTGGATCAGGTGGGGCCGTGCCGCATCGACGTGGTCGACGGCGAACTGCTCGACGACGGCAGCCGGCTGTTCTTCGAGACGCTCGCCGAGGAGTCCGGCGGGATGGTCACGATCCGCTGCCCGGCGGGTCCCGGCGGTCCGGCGCCGGTCCCCGCCGTGGTGAGCGAGCGCGAGCGGCGCATCGAGTACCTCGCGGGCCCGGCCTCCCGGCTCTCCGGCGAGGAACTGGACTTCCTGTACGAGCAGGCGGTCGGCTACCTCGGGACGGGCGACGGCTGGACGGCGGAACGCGTCCTGCGCGCGGCCCTGAGGCAGCGGCCGACGCCCGCCGTACGCGACGGGCTCCGGCTCGCCCGCGCCATGCTCGGCCTGCCCCCGGAGGGCGGCCGGCCCGCTCCGGCCCGGTGGCGGGACCCCCGCCCCTCCCCCACCGGCCGGCCCCGCCCCCCGCTCCGGCTCGACTCGGGCTGGGAACTGCTGGAACGGTGGTCGGGAACGGCGGGACAGATCCACCGGAACGCGGTCCACAAAGCCCTCTTCGCCATTGCCGACAGAACGGTGTTCACGGCGTACGAGACCTTCGACGACACCGCACAACCACGGGACTTCTTTGTCCTGGTAAAAGGGGATCTCATCCTGAAGATCCGTGCTCACGACTTCCATGCATTTGGAATCATCTACGTCGGTTCGGTCAGCGGTGCACCGGGAATCAGCCTCGGCGCCGACCGGGTGACCTGACGGCGTTCTCCCAGGCCGACGGGGAGAGGGCCGGTCGGCACCGGCCAACACCGTCCCAACACCCGCCCGCAGCTTCCTGCTTGACAGGGTGCGGGCCCTGTGGAACTGTCGGCGTCGCTTGTACCACCTGTACTTCCTTTGTCAAGAATTCGGGGAGACGCGATGCCGCCGCTGGAAGTGTCCGGAATAGATGTTTCCTCGCGGGTACGTGCTCGCGATATCCAGATGGCCGGGGTCGCGGACGTACGCCGCCGGGTCCTGATGATCTCCGGTGCGATCGACACCGTCGATCACGACGTCTCGGTGTGCGTCAACCTCCCCGAGCCCGGCCGCTGGCAGGTCATCAAGTCCGAGACGAACCTGACCGACCGGACCTGGGTCGCCATGCAGGCCGTCACCGACGAGGACTCCGTCTTCATCGACGACGCCGACACCCTGGTCATGTCGCGCCAGTTCTCCAAGGCGTTCATCACGCCCGACCAGCGCCGCCTGACCTTCTACGACGGCGAGGTGCGGCCCGGCGAGGCCGTGGTGAAGATGTACACCCTGGAGACCACCGGCCGGAAGCCGACCTACGCCTACTCCAGGTACAGCCCGGTCGCCACCGACGGCCCGGAGCAGACCGCGGCGGCCCTCGACCGGATGATCGCCGAGGGGATGCCCCAGCGCCCGGTCATCGAGATCATCGTCCCGGTGACGGTCATCGGGTGATCACTTTCGTCCCCGGGCCCCACCTGCTGGACTCTCCGCGCGGCCGGGACTGGCCGGTCGTCGGCGGGCCCGTCGCGCGGACCACCGGACCGCCGCCCGCCACCGCGGACGTGGTCGTCGTCGGCGCCGGGCCCGCCGGACTCGCGGTCGCCTCGGCGCTCTGGCACCTCGGCGTCCGTGACACGGTGGTCCTGGACCGGGAGGGCCGGCCGTGCGGCCGGTTCCTCGACCGGGTCGACGTCCTGCGCCAGCGCGTCCTGCGCTCGCCCTACGAACACCACCCGGGCGTCGAGGGGTACCGCGACTGCGAGTTGCTGGACTTCGCGCGGCTGCACTGGTCCCGGCTCACCCCGGTGGAGCGCCGTGAGGTCCGCATGGCACAGGCCGGACACCGTTCCGTGGTGCCGGTCGACGTCTTCGAGGCGTACTGCGCGCACGTCGCCTCCCTGCACCACGTGGACGAGCGGACCTGGCGGGCCACCGTCCGCGAGGTCCGGCCCACGGAGAACGGGGACACGGACAGGCACCGGGACACGGGCAGGGACACGGGCACGGGCGCGGGCACGGGCAGGAGCACCGACACGGTGACGGTGCGCGGCGACGGTTTCGCGGTGACCACCCCGAACGTGGTCCTCTGCCTCGGCGAGGAACGCCGGGCGGCGCCCTCCACCTGGTGGGACGGCGAGGCCACACCCCCCGGTGTCGGCTACTGGGACGAACCCGTGCCCCCGGACGCCGGGGAACTCGTCGTCGTCGGCGCGGGCCTGAGCGCGGCCCACCTCCTCGCGAACGCCCTCACCGGCGGCAAGCGCGCACACTGGGTGCTGCGCGCCCCCGAGGAGCGCTACCAGTGCGCGGACGTCAACGCGTCGTTCTTCCGGGCCGAGGGCAGGGCCCGTTTCTCCGGGACGAGCTGGGAGGACCGGCTGACGCTGATGGGCGGACAGCGCAGGGCCTCCGTGATGTTCGAGTTCCGCCCCCTGCTGCAACGCGCCGAGGCCGACGGCCGGCTGACCGTCCACCGCGGCCGTACGGTCACCGCCCTGGAACCCGGGCGGGACGGCCGGGTCGCCGTCCGCCTCGCGGACGGTGGGCGCGTCCTCGGGGACCACGCCGTCCTGGCGCTCGGCACCGCCGTCTCCAACGGCGAGCGGCTGCTGCCCGAGGGAGTGCCCGCGGCCCGCGACGGCTGGCCCGCGCTCGACGGGCGGACCCTGGCCTACCGCAACGCCCCGGGCGTGTTCGCGGTGGGCGCGGCGGCCGGCATGATCCTGGGCCCCGCGGCCCGCAACATCGACGGCCACCGGGTCGCGACGGCCCGCGTGGCCACGGCCGTCGCCGCCCGTCTCGGGGAGAGCCCCGTGCCGCGTGCGGCCAAGGCGGAGGGCGGTGTGGTCGCCCGTGTCTGACCTCGACGACCCCCACGCCCTCGGTGGCTCCGACGACTCCGACGACTTCGACACCCGGTTCTCACTGACCTCGGTCGACGGCCCGCCGCTGACCGAGACCGGTGTGATGCTGATGGGGCTGGACGCCGAACGCCTCCTGGCCGGGCTCGGCCTGGCGGCCCTCACCGACGACCCCGCCCTGACCGGTGATCCCGCGCAGGTGGCGCTGGCCGTCGACCGGGCCCGGCACGGGGTCGGCCCGGCCGTCCTCGCCGACCTCGTCGGGAGCGGGGCACAGCGCTGGTGCGCGGTCCGTCCGGCCCTGGCCCCGGCGGACCGGACGGCGTCGGCGCCCGCCGCGCTGCGCACGGCGTGGGACCAGGTGCTGCGCGCCCTCGCCCACCGCGACATCGGCGCGCCGGGCCCGGCCACCACCGCCTACCTGGCCGCGTGCTGGCTCCGCCACGAGGAGATCGACCGGTGGGCCGGACGGCCCGCCCCGGCGGGAGGCTGACCGCCCGCCGCCCCCGCCGTGAGAAGATCCCTTCGCGCCGGGTGCACCGGTGTACGTGTACCGGTCCATGTGCGCCGGTACACGTACACCGGTTTATGCACACCGGTGTATGTGCCCTGGTTTGCCTCCACCGGTTTACGCGTGCTGGTTGCGTGCGCCGGTCCGCGACCGTGGCAGGGGGAGGCGAAGGGGAAGGGGAAGGGAAAGGGTGACGATGTACGCGATATCCCTGGGTGACGACGGCGCCGAGCTGCGCCCGCTCGAACCGTGGCGGGCCGGGGAGTTCCTGGCCCACATGGACCGGGGGCGGGAGTTCATCGGGCAGTACAACGGGCTGCCCGACCTCGTGACGGACCTGGAGTCGAGCCGGGCGTTCCTCCAGGCGTACGCGGAGAGGACCGCGGCCGACACCGGGCGGCTCCACGGCATCTGGGCGGACGGCACGCTGGTCGGCGCGGTCCTCTTCCGGAAGCTGGACGTCGCGGGGGGCACCGCCGAGGCGGGCTGCTGGCTGGAGCCGTCGGCGGTGGGCAAGGGGCTGGTGACCCGGGCTACGCGCGTGCTCCTCGACTGGGCCGTCGAGGAGCGGGGCATCCACCGGGTGGACTGGTGGGTCTCGGTGGGCAACGAGCCCAGCATCGCCGTGGCCCGGCGGCTCGGGATGACGAGGGACGGTGTGCTGCGGGAGAGCCACCTGCACCGGGGGGAGCGCCACGACGAGGAGATCTGGTCGGTGCTCGCCCCCGAGTGGCGCGCGGCCCGACGGGCCTCCTGAGCCCCTCCCCACCCGGTGGACGGACACCACCACCCGGTTCGCGGGCACCCACCCGGCCACCGGACCAGCACGCGCCTGCCTCCGCGGGCGCGCCACTGACCGTCCCTGCATGCCACTGACCGTCCCTGCGCGCCACTGGCCGTCCGTACGTGTTACTGGCCGTCCGTACGCGCTACTTGCCGTCCGCGCGGGCGTCGCCCTTGATGCCGAAGGTGACCGTCTGCCGGGGCATGTCGAAGACGTGGCCCTTGACGCCCCGGCTGCGGACGGCTTCCACCCGGAGTTCGAAACGGCCGACGTGGGGGCCGAAGTCGAACGAGGTGGTGAAGTGCGTGTCGTGGACGGGGTGCCCGTCGCTCGTGTCGCGGACGTGGGCCGCGGCGACCTCGAAGTCGCCGCTCCACTCGGCGTGCCCGATCCCGATGGTGTTGCCGTCGTGGTCCTCCTTGAAGGCCCAGGGCAGACGGCGGAGGAAGAACTTCCCCGCGACGGTGACGGGCGCCTGCCACTCCTCGACCCAGGGCGCGAAGGTCGTGTCGGCGGCCCAGAAGTGGTCCCCCCGGTAGACGGCCGTGACGGATGCCTTCCCCGTCCCGGGGTCGGGCTCGCCGACCTCCACCACCAGCCGCGCGTTGGTCTTCTGGGTCTTCGACTCCGCCGTACCGGTGTCCACGTCACTCTCGTAGTGCGCCACGGACCGCTCCCCTCCCTGAGCACGGTGTCGGCCGCCGTGCGATCGCGGTCATGCGACTCCCCTCCCGGATGATGATCAAGAGCGATATCCGGCCACGACCGGAAACCCGGCACGTCAGGTCGGCACCCCGGCCCCCGCCCGGGGAGGCCGTCACCGTCGGCTCCTTCCGCTCGTTGGGCCGCGCATGTCCGCAGCCGCCTGGTGGTCCGTCCTCCGCGCCGTTCCCCGTACCGTCGGGACGCTGTTCTCGGCGGGGGTGTTCCTCGTGCCCTCGGTCCTCCCGGACCGGTGCGGGCCGGAGTGGCGGCAGCGGTACGCGCTGGCACCCGGGGTACGGCTGACCGTGGTGGAGAGTCCGTTCCGCTCCCTGAGCTACCGGCTCACCGAGGCCGAGGTGGGCCCCGGATCGCTCGCGCTGCTGGGTGGCCGCCTCTCCCGGACCCGGCCGCTGTCCCGGCTGGCGGGGGACGCGGGGCCCGCCGTCCTGGCCGCCGTGAACGGCGACTTCTTCGACATCGGCGGCAGCGGGGTGCCCCTGGGGCCGGTGATCCGCGACGGAGAGGTCGTCAAAGCCTCCGCCGAGCCGGTGAAGGCCGTGGGCGCCGATGTCACGGGCCGGCTGCGCAAGGGCCGGGTGGAGCTGGCCGGGACCGTGTCCGTGGCGGGCCGCCCGCATCCGCTGGCCTGCCTCAACTGCCTTTCCGTGGCGGACGGGTTCACGGTCTACACCCCCGACTGGGGCGAGGTGGCCCGGCCCGGCCGCCGGAGCGGGCCGGTGCGGCAGCTCACCGTGTCGGCCGGCCGCGTGGTGGACGTCCGTACGGGTACGGACGGGCGGCCCGTCCCGGGGGACGGCTTCCTGGTGGTGGCGGCCGGACGGGCCGCCCGCGAGGTGGCCGCCGCCGGACCGGGCGCGGCGGTCTCCTTCACCGCGGGCCAGAAGCCGCGCAGGCGGCCCTGGGCGCTGGCGATCGGGTACCGGGGGACGCTGCTGCGGCACGGCGAGATCCCCGCCTTCCGTGACACCCCCCGGTACCGGGTGCGCGAACCGCGCACCGCGCTGGGCTGGGACGACACCGGACGCAGGCTGTGGCTCCTCGTCGTCGACGGCCGCTCGTCCCGTTCGGCGGGGCTGACCGTCGCGGGTACGGCCTGGCTGCTGAGGAGTCACGGGGTCCGCAACGCCGTCATGCTGGACGGCGGCGGGTCGGCCGAGATGCTGGCCCGGACCTCGCCGGGCGCCCTGGAGATCGTCTCCACACCGTCCGGGGGCGAGGAGCGGCCCGTGCCCAACGGCCTTGCGCTGCTCACCCCGAAGCAGCGGGAGAACCGCTGAGCGGACCGGCTCCACGGGACGCCGGTACGGGCGGGGGTGTGGCCATGGGCGAGGGTGTGGGTACGGGTGCGGGTGTGGGTACGGGTGCGGGTGTGGGTACGGGTGCGGGTGTGGGTACGGGTGCGGGTGTGGGTACGGGTGCGGGTGCGGGTGTGGGTACGGGTGCGGGTGCGGGTGTGGGTACGGGTGCGGGTGTGCGCACCGGGCCGGGTGTGGCGTCGAGGCGTTTCATCGTCTGGTGGAAGTCGTGGGTGGAGAGCAGCAGTTTGTGGACGATGAAGGCCTCGAACACGAGCAGCGGCACCCCCGCGACGAGGACCGGGACGGTGATCTGCCCGAGCGCGGGGCCGATGACGAAGACGGCCATCTGGAACTCGATGCCGCTCACCAGGTGCGGACGGATGCGCGAGCGCATCAGACGGTCGCGGGCGGCGGCGTACCAGGGGTAGCTGCCCCGGAACTCCTCGTGCAGGTCGATGACCTGCCCGGGAGGACCGACGTGTCCGGCGCCCAGCTTCCGGCGGTCGCGCACGAGGAGTTCGACGAACACCGGCGGGTCGGTGTCGTCGAAGGCGGGATGGCTCCTGACCAGGTCACGCATGTCGGAGCGGACCTGGTTGACCTTCAGCCCGTTGAGGTAGCGGAGCATGTCGAGACAGATCACCGCCGTGGCCAGCAGCAGGTACCCGGGCTCGTCGTGCCGCAGCCACTGGCCGCCCATCAGGGCGACCGCGCAGCACACCACCCGCAGCCGGTCCAGGACGTAGTCCAGCCAGCCGCCGAAGAGGCTGCCGCTGTTCTGGAGCCGTGCCAGTTTCCCGTCCACACAGTCCAGGACGAAGCTCAGGTGGTAGAGCAGCGCGCCGACCGACAGCCACACCGGCCCGCCCCGGGCGAAGCAGCCGGCCGCGCCGAGCCCCAGCAGGAACGCGGCCCAGGTGACCTGGTCGGGGGTGATCCGGGTGTGGCGGTCGGCCCAGCGGACCAGCGGGACCGCGACCGGGTCGACGAGCACCACCGTCCACCAGGAGTCCCGCTCCTTGCAGGTGCGCTCCCGGACCGCTCTCAGGCTGAGTAACGTCCTCGCGCCCTCCGGGGGAGGGGAGGAGACCGACGCCGGGGCAGGTGGGGCAGGTGGGGCAGAGATCCGCATGCGGCGCACCCTACGATCAGCCACTTTCCGTGACGGAATCGTCACACGTTGGACGGCGTGTCGGCCGGAAGGGTGACGCCCGAACGCCCTCCCCACCCCCTCCCCACTCCCTCCGGGCGCCTCCCCGGCCCCCTTTCCACCCGTCTCACCCGAGTGGGTGACCAGGCATCAGGTCACCCCGAGCACGGGTGGATGGACCGCCGCGAAACGCCTTGCACCTGCCGTCGACCGGCTCCTACCGTTCCGGCATGGACCTCCTCGACCAGATCTCCGATCTGCCCAGCACCCCCGCGGCCGACGCGGCCGGATCGCTCGACACCATCCTCACCCGGGTACGGGAGACCGGAATCCCCACCGCCCTCACCGAAGACGGCAAGCCCGTCGCCGTCGTCATGTCGTGGGACGTCTTCGAGCGGATGGAATCCGCCACGGCAGGTCTGGAACACATCGAACACCAGCGCCGGGGCTGCCGCTTCGGCCCGGTCAAACCGCCCGAGGGCACCGACTGCGGCTGCCGCACCGCGGAGGAGATGGAAGCGGAACTCGCCCAGGAGGGGCTGTGACCTACCACATCACGTGGAGGAACAGTGCCCGCTTGGCGTACCAACGCTTCCTCAAAGAGGATCGAGAGGGCGTCAAACACTCGCGAGGGTCATCAACAACCTCGCCCACAACCCCGAACCGGCAGGAAGCCGCGCCCTGGGTGCCGCTGGCGACCGCCGGTTGTCAGTGGGGCGCTACCGCTGCCAGTACCAGGTCAACGGTGCCACCATCGTCATCAATGTCATGACCATCGGCCGCGCCTCAGACTGACCCAGCTCTGCGCGTCGGGTCTCGGGTGACGACCGGAGGACCCTCCGGCCGACGAGGCCCGGCACGGCATCTCCCGTGTGGCCGGACCGTGCGGATACGGCCGCGTACGGACTCCCTTCCTCCGCCCCGCGACGCACCACACCCCGGACCCCGGCCGGGCCACCCCTGACAGGCGGTCCGGCCGGGCGGGTTGCAGGGCTCCGCGGGGGGGGCTAAGGGCGGGCGTAGGGGCGGGCGTAGGGGCGGGCGTAGGGGCGGGCGTAGGGGCGGGTCATGATCTCCAGGTTGTGGCCGTCCGGGTCGGCGAGATACGCGCCGCGTCCGCCGAAGAGGCGGTTGATCCGGCCGGGTTCGGTGTGGTGCGGGTCGGCGTAGTAGGTGACTCCGCCCGCCTCCAGCCGGGTGGTCATGGCGTCGAACCCCACGTCGGGGACGAGGAACGCGTAGTGCTGCGACTGGATCGGCTCGTCGCGCTTCTCGTAGTGGTCGAGCGTCACGCCGTTGCCGAGGTCGACCGGGAGGAACGGCCCGAACGGGGCTCCGACCTCCAGGCCCAGGGTCGCGGCGAGGAACTCGGCCGACAGCCGCCGGTCCCTGGCGTAGACGACGGTGTGGTTCAACTGGACGGTGGTGACGGGGTACGGCTGGTGGACGTGGTGCTGGTGGTCGTGCAGCATCTGGGTGCCTCTCCGGTCTCGGGATCTTCTGGGAAGGGCGCCGCACACGGGCGCCGAAGGGAGAACACGGAGAGGGGAGGGGTCGGAAGGCCCGGTGCGGCGGCGGCGCGGTTCCAGGCGGCGTCGCGCAGCAGGCGCAGGCCGTTGAGGCCGACGATGACGGTGGAGCCCTCGTGGCCGAGGACCCCGAGGGGCAGCGGGAGGTCTCCGGCCAGGTCCCAGACGACCAGGCCGGAGATGAACACCCCCGCGATGACCAGGTTCTGCACGACCAGCCTGTGGGCCGCGCGGGAGAGGGCGATCACGGCGGGGACGGTGGCGAGTTCGTCGCGGACGACGACCGCGTCGGCGGTCTCCAGGGCGAGGTCGGAGCCGGCCCGGCCCATGGCGATGCCGGTGTGGGCGGCGGCCAGGGCCGGGGCGTCGTTGACGCCGTCCCCGACGACCAGGACCTTGCGGCCCCCGGCCTCCAGGCGGCGTACCGCCTCGACCTTGTCCTGCGGGAGCAGGCCCGCGTGGACCTCGCCCGCGCCGATACCCGCCTCGGTGGCGAGGTGGGCGGCGGCGCGCGGGTTGTCGCCGGTCAGCAGGACCGGCGGGGTGCCGGTCAGGGTGGCGAGGAGGGCGACGGTGGCGGCGGCGTCCGGGCGCAGCCGGTCGGTGAGGCCGAGCACGCCGACGGGTGCGCCGTCGCGCTGGACGAGGACGGCGGTGCGGCCGCGCTCCTCCAGCTCGCCCACCACCCGCGCGGCCTCCTCCGCCACCGCCCGGACGGCCCCGGCATCGGCCCCGTCATCGGTCCCGTCATCGGTCCTGCCGCCCGCCGGGCGGGCCGTCGGCGACGGCAGCCGGGCCGGGGCGCCGACGCGGACCTCGTGGCCCTCGACGGTGGCGGTGACCCCGGTGCCCGGTGCGGAGGTGAAGTCCCCGGCGGCGGGCAGGTCCAGGCGGCGTTCGCGGGCGGCGGCGACCACCGCGCGGGCCAGGGGGTGTTCGCTGGGGTGCTCGGCCGCCGCCGCCAGGGTGAGCAGTCCGTCCCCGGTCAGGCCGCTGCCCTCCAGGGGGAGGACGTCGGTGACGCGGGGGGTGCCTTCGGTGAGGGTGCCGGTCTTGTCGAGGGCGACCGCGTCGACCTGCCCGAGGCGTTCCATGACGACGGCGGACTTCACCAGGACGCCGTGGCGCCCGGCGTTGGCGATGGCGGAGAGCAGCGGCGGCATGGTGGCCAGCACCACGGCGCACGGCGAGGCGACGATCATGAAGGTCATCGCCCGCAGGAGCGAGTCGGTGAGGCCGTCCCCGAAGCCGAGCGGGACGAGGAAGACCGCGAGGGTGGCGGCGACCATGCCGAGCGAGTACCGCTGTTCGACCTTCTCGATGAAGAGCTGGGTGGGTGCCTTGGTCCCGGAGGCTTCCGCGACCATGGCCACGATGCGGGCGATCACCGAGTCCGAGGCGTCCCGTTCCACGACGATCCGCAGGGCGCCGGTGCCGTTCAGGGTGCCGGCGAACACCTCGTCCCCGGGCTCCTTCGCGACGGGCAGGGGTTCGCCGGTGACGGTGGCCTGGTCGACCTCACTGGCCCCGGCCAGTACCCGGCCGTCGGCGCCCACGCGTTCGCCGGGCCGGACGAGGACGACGTCGCCGACGACGAGGTCCGCGGTGGGCACCGTCTCCTCCCGGCCGTCGCCGGTGAGGCTGCCGTCGCCGGTGGGGCTGCCGTCGTCGCTGAGGCGGGTGGTGCCGGTGAGGCGGGTGGCGGTGGCGGGGGCCAGGTCGAGCAGGCCGCGTACCGCGTCCTGGGTGCGGGCGGTGGCCAGTGCCTCCAGCGCGCCGGAGGTGGCGAAGATGACGATGAGCAGCGCCCCGTCCATGACCTGCCCGATCGAGGCGGCGCCGAGGGCGGCCACGATCATCAGCAGGTCCACGTCGAGGGTCTTCTCACGCAGTGCCCGCAGCCCCGCCCAGGCCGGTTCCCAGCCGCCCGTCACATAGGCGGCGGCGTACAGCGGGCCCCAGGACCAGGCCGGGGCGCCGGTCAGTTGCAGGGGCAGGGCGGTCAGGAACAGTGCCAGCGCGGCGGCGGCCCAGCGGGCCTCGGCCTGCGCGAAGACCCGGGTGCGGCGGCGCGGTGGCGCGGCCGGAGCGGTCCGCGCGGTCCCCTCGGGACGCTGGAGCAGGTCAGAAGGCATGACAGAACGACCCTTCACGGGCGGACGACGGCAGCACCTCCACCATACAGGAATACATGAAGAGTCTTTCAGGTGTCATGGGTAGGATGGACCCCATGGGTCACGGAACGGACGACAGGAACACCGCCACCACCCGCGAGCGCCTCGACGCCGTGGGCACCGCCGACGTCGCCGCCACCCTCCAGGCGCTCGCCACCCCCTCCCGGCTGCGCATCCTCGCCCGCCTCCAGGAAGGCCCCTGCGCCGTCGGCGATCTCGCCGAGGCCGTCGACATGGAGGCCTCCGCCTGCTCCCACCAGCTCCGCCTGCTGCGCAACCTCGGCCTGGTCACCGGCGAACGGCGGGGCCGCTCGATCGTCTACGCCCTCTACGACCACCACGTCGCCGAACTCCTCGACCAGGCCCTCTACCACGTGGAACACCTGCGCCTGGGCCTGCGCGACACCCCGGCCGAGGCGGTACGGGCCGCACGCGGATGACCTCCGGGGCGTCACGGCCCGGCGGCGGCCGTGGCGCACGCGGCGCCCGGACGCGGCCGGGCGGGGTCCTCACCTGACGGAGTCGTTACGCGGGCACACGCAGTGCACCTCCTTGCAGCGGTGGTGCGGCCTCACGCCCCGGCTCGACACGTCGTTGGTCAGCGCCGCCGCGTACTCCCCGGGCGGCGCGACGTACGGGGAGGAGGTCCCGCACTCCCGGCAGGACCAGCGGTGGAAGAGGCCCTTGACCTCGGCCCCGCAGGTGGTGCACTCGTCCACGGTCACTTCCGGCAACACACGTACCCCCAACAGACGGCTGCGGGCAGCAACAGTAGTACCGGCCGTGGCGCGTACGGGCGGGTTCCCACCGGAGGGCCGGGCGGGGCGTGTTGGCACGATCCCCTCCTGCTCCCCGCACGGAGCCCGTAGCGTTGCGGCATGACGGATTCCGGGCCGCCCCAGGTGACACAGCCCGCCGGGGACACGGCGCCGGTGCCGGCACCGGCACACCCGCCGGGCGGGTCCTCGCCTCGGGAGGCGGGCGCGGGGCAGGTGGGCGAGGTGGCCGTGCCCGCGCGTGCGCGCATGGCGATCCGCGGCAGGCGGTCGGTGAACTGGGTGTTCGCCTCGGACCGCTGGGCGGTGGGCAAGGCGCGCGCCCGGGTCGGCGGGGCGGTGCGCGGCTGGGGCTACCGGCACCCCTCGGACGAGACCCTGGACCGGGCCGTGGGCCTGCTGGTGGAGACGGCCGTCGCGGAGGGCGGCAAGCAGCTGAGCCTCCACGTCGCCGACCAGGACCGGATGCTGCTCGTCGTGGCCCTCAGCCACCGCGCCGGGGCGCCGGGCGACGACGCCGTGCCCGCACGGCTCGCCGCCGTGCCCGGCGCGATCAGCTGCGGGACGGACGCGGCCCCCGACGGACGCCGGCTGTGGGTCCTCCTGGACACCCGGCCACCACCCGGGCCCCGGGACAC
This sequence comes from Streptomyces sp. NPDC051567, assembly GCF_044454165.1. NCBI lineage: Bacteria > Bacillati > Actinomycetota > Actinomycetes > Kitasatosporales > Streptomycetaceae > Streptomyces > Streptomyces sp. NPDC051567. Next base: position 114,558 of record NZ_JBITDK010000007.1, read on the forward strand.
CTCCACCGCATAACGGCCCGCGCCCCGGCCGGGACGTCACCGGCCTGCGGGGCGGGCGGGGGTGGTGGGGGGTGACGGGGTGGTCAGCCGCCCCGGGTCGCCGTGGGGGCGGGGCGGACCCCGGCGGGGGGTTCCGGAGCCTGTGGGCCGGGGGGGAGCAGCATCGTGGTGGGGCCGTGGGCCACCAGGCGGCCCGCCTCCAGGAGGTGCACGGTGTCGGTGTGGGTGGCGACGAGGTGCAGTTCGTGGCTGACGAGGACGACGGTCATCCGGCGCCGTGCACGTAGCTGTCGCAGCAGTTCCATGACGGTGGCCGCCGTCCGGGGGTCGAGGGCCGAGGTGATCTCGTCGCACAGCAGGACGTCCGGGGCCGTGGCCAGGGCGCGGGCGATCGAGACGCGCTGGCGCTGGCCGCCGGACAGCTCGCCGGGGTAGCGGTCGGCGAAGCCGGCCGGGAGCTCGACCTGTTCCAGCAGCGCGGTGACCTGTGCGGCGACCGGCCGGTCGGCGGAGCCCGCGTGCAGGCGCAGGGGGCGGGCCAGGGCGGCGCCGACGGTGCGGGAGGGGTTCAGCGCGTCCAGAGGGTTCTGGGGGACGAGCTGGATACGGGCGTGGTGGGCGCGGGGGCGTTTGCGGACCGCCGCGGCGAGGGGGTGGCCGCCCAGGGTGAGCGTGCCCGAGTCCGCGGGGTGCAGTCCGGCCAGCACCCGCAGCAGGGTGGTCTTGCCCGAGCCGGAGGGGCCGACGATGCCGGTGGCCGAGCCGGGCGCGGCGGTGAAGTCCACCGCGTCCAGGGCCTGGTGGCGGCTGCCCCGGTGGGTGAAGGCGACGCTGACGCCCTGTGCGGCCAGCCCCTCCCCCGGAACCAGCCCCTCCGCCACGGCAGGGCTCTCCGGGGCAGGTCCGCCCGGGGCGGGCCCGGGGGAACCCGGGCCGGGCGGGGCCGCGGCGGTGAGGCGGACGACGTGGTCGGCGCAGGCGGCGACGAGTTCGGGGTCGTGGCAGGCCATGACGACGGCCAGGCCCCGGGTGGCGGCGAGGTCGCGCAGGAGCCCGGCGATCTCGTCGCGCAGGGCCGGGTCCAGTCCGGCGGTGGGCTCGTCGAGGAGGAGGATCTCGGGGGTGCGGGCCAGGGCGCGGGCCAGGGCGACGCGGCGCTGCTGGCCGCCGGAGAGGGCGGTGGGGCGGCGGTCGGGGAGGCCGTCGTCGACCGGGAGGCGGCATTCGCGCAGGAGGGCGAGGACGGCCTCCTCACCCGGGTCGGTGGCGGTCTCCGCGACGATCCGGGCCACCTTCATCCGGGGGTTGAGCGCGGAGCCGGGGTCCTGGCCGACGTAGGCGACGCGGGTGCGGCGCAGCCGGCGCAGTGCGGCGGGGTCGAGTGCGCCGGGCCGTTCGCCCAGGACCTCCAGGGTTCCGGCGGCGACGGCGCCCTCGGGGAGGTGTCCGATCAGGGCGCGCAGCAGGGTGGTCTTGCCGGAGCCGGAGGGGCCGGTGAGGGCGGTGACCTGGCCGGGTCCGATGGTCAGGGAGGTGGGCCGGAGCAGGACCGGCCCGCCGGGTATGCGTATGCCGAGGCCGGTGGCCGAGGCCACGGGCGGCCGTGCGGACGGCCGGGGCCGGAGGTCCTCGGTGGGTGCGGTGGGTGCGGTGGGTGCGGTATCGCTCACGGGGTGGTCACCGCCTTGCGTGCGGAGTGGGAGGCGAGGGAGGCGGAGGCGAGGTTGAAGCTGATGGCGAGGACGGCGATGGCCAGGCTCGGGGCGAGGACGGCCCAGGGGTTGAGGAGGATGCCGGGGGCGTTCTCACGGATCATCAGGGACCAGTCGGCGGCCGGGGGCCGGGGGCCGATCTGGAGGAAACCGGCCATGGAGATGACGTAGACGGCTTCGACGAACCGCAGGCCGAACAGGGCGAGCACGGTGGCCCGCAGGTTGGGCAGCAGTTCGCGCAGGGCGATGTAGGAGAGCCGCTCACCCCGGGCGGTGGCGGCCTCGACGTACCCGGCACGGGCCAGGGGTGCGGCGGCGGAGGCGACGATCCGTACGGCGTACGGGGTGCCGAGGACGACGGCGGCGGCGATGACGGCCCAGCGCCCGCCGGCCGGCCAGGCCAGGGCGATGAGCATGATGCCGAGGACCGGCGGGAGCAGGATGAAGACGTCGGCGGTGCGCTCGATGGCGCGGCCGAGGGCGGGGCGCAGGGCGGCGAGGCAGCCCAGCACGGTGGCGGCGGCGGTGACGACGACGGCGATGAGCAGGGCGCCCGCGATCAGTGCGGTGCCGCCGTGCAGGAGGCGGCTCAGTACGTCGCGGCCGAGCTGGTCGCCGCCGAGCGGCGCCCCGTCCCCGGCGGCGGCGTAGGGGGCGGTGACCGGGGTGTCGAAGGGGTGGGGGGCGAGCCAGGGGCCGGCCAGGGCCAGGAGGAGCAGGAGGAGTCCGGGCGCGACGCGGCGCAGGGTGCGGGCCGTGGTGCGGGCGGGCCGGGTGCGGCCGGTGGCGGGGGCGGTGGTCTCCCCGTCGGCCGGGGCGGTGGTGGTCGCGTCGGCCGGTGGGGTGGTGGGTGCTTCGGCGCTCACGGGCGTTCTCCCAGGATGCGGGCGCGCAGCAGGTCGGCGGCGAGCAGGACGAGGCTGATGACGGCTCCCGCGCAGGCGACGACCCCGGCGATGAGCGGGGTGTCGCGGCTGCTGACCGCCGAGGCCAGGAGGGTGCCGATGCCCGGGTAGTTGAAGAGGGTCTCCACGACGACGGCGCCGCCCAGCAGCATGCCGGTGGAGGTGGCGATGCCGGTGGCGATCGCGGGGACCGCGCCGGGCAGGGCGTGCCGGAGCACGACCCGGTGCGGGGGCAGTCCGTCGAGGTGGGCGGCCTCGACGTGCGGGGTCCGGGCCTGGTCGGCCAGGGCGCCGCGGACGATCCGGGTGTTCCAGCCGGTCTGCGGGACGACCAGGGCCAGGACCGGCATGACCAGCATGGTCCAGGAGGCGAGGGAGCCGTCGGCGCCGGTGAGGGTGACGGCGGGGAGCCAGCCGGTCCACAGGGAGAGGACGAGGAGCAGTCCGACGGAGACGACGAACTCGGGTACCGCGAAGGAGGCGGTGGAGGCGTGTCCGACGAGGCGGTCGGTGAGGCTGCCGGGGCGGGAGGCGGCCCAGCAGCCCAGGGTGAGGGAGGCGACGACGGTGAGGGCGAAGGCCGTCGTGCCCAGGAGGAGGGTGTTGGGGAGGGGGTCGGCGAGCAGCTCGGTGACCTTCTGCCCGCGGGCGCTGGTGCCGAGGTCGCCGGTGGGCAGGGCCGTCATCCAGTCGGCGAAGCGTTCCCAGACCGGGCGGTCCAGGCCCAGCAGGTGGCGGCGGGCCTCGATGTCGGCGGCGCTCTCGCCGCGTTCGGAGCCGGCGCTCGCCGCGTCGCCGGGCAGCAGTTCGACGGCGGCGAAGACGGCGGCGAGCAGGACGACCAGCATGAGGGCGCGCCGGACGGCGGCGGTCGCGAGGCGCAGCAGGGGGCGGGCGCGGTGCGGTGCGGTGGCCGCCCCCGCCGGGGCGGGGGCGGTGGCCGCGTGCTCCCGGGTGGTGCGGCTCAACTCAGCCACACGTTCTCAAGCTGGACGCGGCCGTATCCGGCCAGCTCGGGCAGGCCCTTGACCTTGGCGGCGGCGAGGTCGATGCCGTCGGCCGTGCCCCAGAGCAGGTAGCCGGAGCGTTCGTGCTGGATCTGCTGGAGTTCCTTGAGGGCGGTGGCGCGTTCCTTCTCGTCCACGGTGGCGATGACCTTGCGGTAGGCGGCGTCGAAGCCCGGGTCGGCCCAGCCCGCTTCGTTCTGGCCCGCCTCGCTCGCCATGGTCTTGGAGGCGAAGAAGACGACGGAGTCGTTGGTGCCCCAGTAGGTGGTGTAGAAGTCGCCGGTCTTCCAGGTCTTGTCCCAGAAGGCGCCGGATTCCTGCTTGACGACCTGGATCTTGACTCCGGCCTCGCGGGCCTGGTTGGCGAAGAGGGTCGCGGACTCGGCGAGTCCGGAGATGTCCTCGGTGGTCACCAGGTCGTAGGTGCGGGAGAGGTCGAATCCGGCCTCGGTCAGGAGCTGCCTGGCCCTGGTCAGGTCGCGGCGGCGCTGGGGGATGTCCTTGGCGAGGTGGGGGTCGCCGGTGCCCATGATGTCGTTGGCGACGGTGCCGTAGCCGGACAGGACCTGCTTGACCATCGCGTCGCGGTCGGCGACCAGGCGCATGGCCTCGCGCACCCGCGGGTCGGCGAAGGGGCTGCCGGGTGCGGTGCGCATGACGATGGGCATCGCCATGTCGTTGGGCCGGCGCAGGACTTGGACGTCCTTGCGGGCCTCGGCGGTGCGGGCGGCGACGGCTCCGGCGTTGGAGGCGACGTCGATCTGTCCGGCGAGCAGGGCGTTGGCCATCGCCTGCGGGGTCTCGAACATGGTGACCTCGATGGCGTCGAGGTGGGCGGAGCCGCCGTACCACTTGTCGTTCTTCACCAGGCGGGCGTTGCCGCCCCGGTACCAGTCGAGCGTGAAGGGGCCGGTGCCGGGGGCCTTGTCGAGCGCGTCGTCGGGGGTGTCCTTCTTCATGACGAAGGTGGAGAACCGGGCGAGGAGGGGGAACTCGGCGTTGGCGTACTCGGTGACGATGACGACGGCTCCGGTGCCGTCGGCGGTGATGCTGTCGGCGCTCTTGACCCCGGGCAGGCGGGAGGCGCCGGAGGGGGTGTTGCGCAGGCGGCGCAGGGACCAGACGACGTCGTCGGCGGTGACCGGGGTGCCGTCGTGGAAGGTGGCGCCCTGGGCGAGGGTGAAGCGCCAGGTCTTCAGGTCGGCCGAGGGCTGCCAGGAGGCGGCCAGGCGGGGCGCGGTGGTGGAGGTGGCGCCGGGTATCACGAGGGGGTCGAAGACGAGGGCGAGGACGAGGTAGTCGCTCTCGTTGGCCTGGACTCCGTGGGGGTCGCGGGTGATGGCTCCGGCGCGGCCGAGGGCGCCGATGCGCAGGGTGCCGCCGGGCTTGGGCTTGCCGTCGCCGGCCGGGGCGCCGGGCCCGGCCTGGGTGGTCCCGCTTCCCGAGGAGCAGGCGGCCAGGAGGGCCGCCGTGCCTATCGCCCCGCCGGCCCACAGCACTTGGCGCCTGTTGAAGTTCACGTACGTCCTCGATCCGCTGAGCAACTCGGGTGGTGTTGAGGGTTGCCTACCCTAATGACAATCATTTCCGCAACTTGCCGACCGCAATGAGCACGCATGTCCAAATCTGCACCCCAGGTGACCGATGAGTAAGGTTTGCCTTACCTGAGTTCGATGCTAGCGTTCGAGTCGTTCGCCGGTCCCGCAGGCCCTTTTCCGGGCGTCAACCGCCTTTCGCGCCCTGCACGTTACGCCTGCTCGCCGCCCGGCTGCGAGAGACGCGTGACCTGGAACCGGTGTTCCCCTGCCATCCGACGAAACGGACCTCTTCGCCATGAGCACGGCAGCCGCACCAGTCCGCCAGCTCGATGCCCACAGCGTGGGCGAACTCCGCCGGGCCGCGGAGAAACTCCTCGCCGAATTCGGCACCTCCGCCACCAGCCCCGCACTCCTGGCACGCGTCGCCGAGACCGCCGGCGGTCTCGGCGAGACCCTGCGCGGACACTGCCGCCCCGTCGACACCGCCGACGGCCTGTTCGTCCTGCGCGGCCTCGACGTCGACGACGAAGCCATCGGCGCCACGCCGTCGAGCTGGGCCACCGCGGGTGACAGCGGCGCGATCCACGACATCGCCCTCCTCCTGCTCGCCACCGTGATGGGCAACCCCATCGCCTGGGAGGGCCAGCAGAACGGGCGCTTCGTCCACAACATCGTTCCCTCGCCGGGCCACGAGAGCGAACAGACCGGCGCCAGCAGCACCGTCCTGCTCAGCCCGCACACCGAGGACGCCTTCCACCCCGGCCGCGCCCACCTGCTGATGCTCGGCTGCATGCGCAACCACGACGCCGTCGCCACCACCGCCGCCAGCATCCGCCTGACCCGGCTCGCCGACGAGGACGTCGACCTCCTCACCCGGCCCGCGCTGCCGATCCTGCCCGACGACGCCTACGACGAGGCCCAGGGCTACGCCGACCAGGCGCCGCCCGCGGTCCCCGCGCTCTTCGCCACCGAGGAGGGCCTGACCCTGCGCTTCGACCCCGCCTACACCCCGCTGGACAGGGCCGACGACGCCTACCGGTCCGCGTACGGGCGACTTTCGGCCGAACTCGCCCGGGTCTCGGTCGCGGTCAGCCTGACCCCCGGCGACATCCTGGTCGTCGACAACGACCTCGTCGTGCATGGCCGCGTCCCCTTCCGGGCACGCTACGACGGCACCGACCGCTGGCTCAAGCGCGCCTCGGTCCGCACAGCCGGCCGCCGTACCCGCCCCGGGGCCGAAGCGGACGAGCACGGATACGGGCAGAGCGCGCTCGAAGCGCACGCGAGCTGAACACCCGTGAGCTGAACACCCGCACCGCACCGGAGGAAGACCTCACCATGACCGACATTCCGGCCGCCCCCGCCACCACCCCGGCACCCGGCGACGACACCCACCTGCGCATCCTGTCCACCACCGACCTCGCGGGCATCGACATATCCCTGGCCGATGTGGTGGCCACCGTGGAGGGCGCCTACCGGACCCTCCAGGCGGGCCTGTCCGACAACCCCCGCAAACTGACCGTCAAGCCGCAGGACGGGCACTCGGTCTCCTACGCGATGCTGGGCCGCGACGGCTCCCGCGATGTCGTGGCGATCAAGACCTCGTACAAGCACGGTCTCGACAAGGGCCGCGAGGAGCAGCACTACTACACCTCGCTGACGCTCTACGACGACGTCACCGGCCTGCCCGTCGCGATGATGGACTGCTCCCGCATCGGCTCCCTGCGCACCCCGGCCGTCTCGGCCCTGCTGGCCCGCGAGCTGGCCGCCCCCGGCGCCCGCACCGCCCTGGTCATCGGCACCGGGACCCAGGGCCGGCTCGCGCTGCCGTTCCTGCTCACCACCCTGCCGGACCTCGACCGGCTGCTGTTGTCCGGCACCCACCCCGAGGGCATCGCCGCGGTCCGCGCCGAACTGCGGGCCCACTTCCCGGACCGGGACGTGGAGCTGGTCACCGACCTGCGGGCCGCCGCCGCGGACGCGGACGTCGTCATCGCCACCGCGGGCGGCCACACCCCGGCCGCCGTCGAGGCGTCCTGGCTGGGGCCCGGCGCGCTGTCCGTCCTCGTCGGCCACGGGCTGGCGCCCTCCACCCTGCACGAGGCCGACCGCGTCATCGCCACCAGCGAGGCGCAGATGAACGTGACCGGCACGGACATGGCCGACGCCGAAGGCAAACTCCCGTCGGTCGACTCCGAGTTCCCGCCCGTCCTCGCGGGCCTGAGCGCGGGCCGGACCGGCCCCACCGAGCGGATCTTCGCCTACAACAGCGGCCTCGTCGTCACCGACATCGCCCTCGGCCACCGCTTCGCGCAGCTCGCCCTCGCCCAGGGCCTGGGCACCGAGGTCGCGCTGTGGCGGTGAACGACGCACACCGGCCCACCCTGCCGGCGCTGCCCGACGAGGCCACCGACCGGGTGCTGGCGAGCGGGCTCCTGCCCGAACTGGCCCACGCGTTCGGCGGCCCCTTCCACTTCCTGCTGCCCGACGCCTTCGACGCCAGCCTGCGGGCCGCCCGGGAGGCGCTCGACGCGGCCGGGGTCGACGGTTTCGTGTACTTCGCGAAGAAGGCCAACAAGGCCGCCGTCTTCGTCGAACGCGCCGCGGCGGGCGGCGCGGGCGTGGACGTGGCCTCCGTCGCCGAGCTGCGCGAGGCCCTGGGCCACGGCGTACGGGGGGAACACCTGGTCGTCACCGGCCCCGCGAAGGACCGGACGCTGCTCCATCTGGCCGTCCAGCACGGGGCGTTGATCGCCGTCGACGCCCTCGACGAGCTCGACACCCTGATCACCGGTGTCCTGACCGGGGGCGTCCGCCCGGCCCGTGTCCTGCTGCGCGTCCTGCCGCCCGCCCAGCCCCACAGCCGCTTCGGGCTCGACGAGGCGGAGCTGGCCACCGCGCTGGAACGCTGTGTCCGGGCCGGGGACGCCCTGCGGATGGAAGGCTTCAGCTTCCACCTGTCCGGTTACGCCCTCCAGCCGCGGGCCGACCTCGCGGCCCGCCTCGTCGAGCTGTGCCTCAAGGCCCGCGTCCAGGGGCTGGAGGCGTCCCGGATCAGCATCGGCGGCGGCCTGCCCATCAGTTACACCGACGCCGACAGCTGGCACACCTTCCTCGCCGAGCACGACAGCCGCCACTACCACGCGGGCAAGACCTTCCACACCGGCGACTTCTACCCCTACCACTCCCCCGTCGCCGGCGCCGGCGCCCTGGCCGCACTGCTCGCCACCCGGCCCGAAGGCCACGCGCGGCCCCTGTCCGCGCTGCTGCGGGAGGCGGGCGTCCTGCTGCTCCTGGAACCCGGGCGGGCCCTGCTCCACCAGGCCGGGGCGACCGTCTTCCGCATCCAGGGCGTCAAGGAGCGCGACGGCTACCTGATCCTGACCGTGGACGGGACGAGCCTGAGCCTGTCCGAGCAGTGGTTCAACAGCGAGTACCTGCCCGACCCGGTCCTCCTCCCGCAGGACGACGCGGACGGGGCCCCCGGCACCTCCCCGCCGGGCACCTCCTCCCCGGGCACGTTCCCGGCGAGCGTCGGGGCGTCCACCTGCCTGGAGTCGGACCTGCTGACCTGGCGGAAGATCCCCTTCCCCCGCCGCCCCCGCACGGGCGACCTGCTCGTCTACCCCAACACGGCCGGCTACCAGATGGACTCCAACGAGTCCCCCTTCCACGACCTGGCCCTGCCGCCCAAGATCGTCGTCGACCGGACCGACCGGCCCCGGCCGCGCTGGCGGCTGGACCGCCACTTCACCTGACGCACCGCGCGCACGCACCCCCGCGGCCCACCGCCCCCCCCTGCCACCCCGCGCGTCCCCGATCCCCCTCGACTTCATGGAGTTACCGATGCCCGGAGCCCCGCAGCGTCCCGCCGTGGTCTCCCGCGTGTCCGATCTGATCGGCTGCACCCCCCTGCTGGAGCTGGCCCGCACCGAGACCGGCAGCCGTCTGCTGCTGAAACTGGAGATGTTCAACCCCACCGGCACCGCGAAGATCCGTATGGCGCGGGCGATGGTCACCGCCGCCGAGCAGGCGGGCGAGCTGGGGCCCGGCGGCCGGATCATCGAGTCCACGTCGGGGAACACCGGTCTCGGCCTCGCCGTCATCGCCGCCGAGCGCGGCTACACCTTCACCGCCGTCGTCGACCACCACGCCTGCGCCGACAAACTGCGCGGGATGAAGGCCCTGGGCACCGAACTCGTCTACGTGGACGAGGACGGCACCGAGGAGCTGGCCACCGCCGCCCGCGAGGAACTCGCCGAGGACATGGCCCGCGGCCAGGAGAACACCGTCTTCACCGAGCAGCACAACAACCCCGCCAACGGGGTCGGCTACTTCCCCGTCGCGCACGAGCTCCACGAGGCCCTCGACGGGCGGATCGACGTCCTCATCGGCGCGGTGGGCACCGGCGGCGCGCTGTGCGGCACGAGCCGGGAGCTGAACAAGCTCATGTCCGGCTTCACCGTCATAGGGGTCGAGCCCAAGGGTTCCATCGCCTTCGGCGGGCCCGCCCACGACTACTACCAGTCCGGCACCGGCACCCCCGAGGGCGCGGAGATCGGCGCCCTGGTCGACTTCGCCCTCATCGACGAGGGCGTCAAGGTCGGCGACGTCGAGGCGTTCGCCACCTGCCGCGCGGTCGCCCGTACGGGGCTCCTCATCGGCGGCTCCGCCGGTGGCGTCGTCCACGAGGCCCTGACCCGGCTGTCGTCCCTGCCCCCGGGTACGACTATGGTCGCCCTCGTCAACGACGGTGGCGAGAAGTACATGGACACCGTCTTCGACGACGACTGGATGCAGGCCCGCGACCTCCTCGACCCGGAGGCCGAGCGGGAAATCGACGAACTCCTCACCAAACTCCGCGGGAACCGATAAACCATGCTGACCGCCCTCCTCCGCGACAGCCGGGCCCTCGGGCTCCTCGCCGTCCCGCTCATCCTCACCCAGCTCGCCCAAGTGGCCCTCACCACGACCGGCACGGTGATGATGGGTTTCCTCGGGACCCGGGAACTCGCCGCCGGCGGCCTCGCCTTCGTCATCTTCAACCAGATCCGCACCATGGGTGTCGGTCTGGTCACCTCCGTCGGCAACCAGATAGCCGCGGCGGCGGCCCGCGCCGAGCTGGCGGCCGGAGGCGGCGAGGGCTCCGGGGCGGGTTCCGGGAAGCGTTCCGGGGCGGGCGGTCCGGCGGGTGGCGGGGGCGGGAGCGACGGTCCCGGGGGCGGGGCGGCGCAGGAGGAGGTGCGCGGGATCGTCCGCGCGAGCCTGGCCGTCGCCACGCTCGCCGGTGTCGCCGGGGCCCTCCTCATGATCCTCATCGGGCAGGCCCTGATCTGGCTCGGCCAGGACGCGGAGGTCGTCCAGCTGACGCAGACGATGCTGCTGGCCCTGGCCCCCGGGCTGCTGCCCTGCCTGTGGTTCCAGGCCGTCCGCCAGTTCACCGTCGGCATGCGCCGCCCCCAGGCCCTCCTCCAGATCACCATCGCCTCCATCGCCGTCAACGCGGGCCTGAACTGGGTGCTGATCTACGGCTCCTTCGGCCTGCCGGCCATGGGACTCACCGGCATCGGCGTCGCCACCTCCCTGGTGTACCTGCTCTCCTTCCTGGCCCTCTACGTCTCGGCGAAGAAGGACGAGGAGCTGGCGCCGCTCCTCACCCTCGACGTCACCAAGGCGGACCCCGCCACCGTCAGGCGGCTCGTCGCCCTCGGCATACCGATCGCCGCGACCTACGGTTCCGAGGCCGGGTTCTTCTCGGTCACCGCCCTGATGGCGGGCTCCTTCGGGCCCGATGCCCTCGCCGCGCACACCGCCGTCAACCAGCTCGTCTACATCGTCTTCCAGGTCGCGGTGGGCCTCTCGCACGCCGCCTCCATCAACGTCAGCCGCGAACTGGCCCTCGGCCGCCACGACGACGCCCGCCGCCTCAAGAACACGGCCCTGGCCTGCGCCGCCGCCGTGATGACCGTCGTCGCCATCCTCTACCTGACGATCCCCCGGCTGGTCCTGGCGCCCTTCCTCGGCTCCGGCTCCGGCTCCGGGGAGGCGCTCACCCTCGCCACCCAGCTCCTGATCGTCACCGCCTTCCTCCAGTTCTTCGACTGCGCCCAGAACATCGGCGTCGGGCTGCTGCGCGGCCTCGACGACACCAGGAGCGGCTTCCGCATCACCCTCGTCGGGTACTGGGCCATCGGACTGCCCGCCGCCTGGCTCCTGGCCTACCCGCTGCACCTGGACACCCTCGGCATCTGGCTCGGCCTCCTCACCGGCCTCGCCGCCACGGCCCTGCTCCTGCTGCGCCGCTACTCCCGCTCCCTGACCCTCCACGCCCAGGCCCTCCCCGCCCCGGTGTGAGCGGCCCCGCCTCCTCGGCCCGCTGACGGCCGCCGCTGAAGCCCGCGCCCGCCGGACCCGGTCCGGCGGGCGCTGCCGTCCTCGCGCGGTCCGCCCCGGGGGAACGCCCCCCGGGCGCTCTGTCACCGTGCCCGCGTCTGCCCGTACAGTCCGTGCCGACGATGCTCCCTCAGGGCCGGGTACGCGGCCGGGCAGGAGAAGGACCCTTGATCACCGACGCAGGCGGCGAGCCGGTCACCCCCCGGCGGGCCGGACCGGGCCGGCCGGTCCCCGAGCTCGACTCCGCGTACGTGGAGCGGTGGCGCGCCGAGGGGGGCGAGCTGGTCGGCCTGCTGGCACAGGCCCGGGAGCGGGTCGGCGGGGTCGCCGCGTTACGTCTCGGGCCGCACCCGACCGTGCTGGTCACCGATCCCCCGGCGGTCCGCCACGTCCTGGCCCTGCACCCCGACCGGTACGTCAAACGCTCCCACCGCGCCCGCCTGCTGATCGGCGACGGCGTCCTGGCCGCGACCGGCGAGGCGTGGAAACGGCAACGGCGGCTGCTCCAGTCCCAGTTCACCGGGACGGGGATGCGCCGCTACGAGCGGCGGATCGCCGAGGCGGCCCGGACCACCGCCGGGCGCTGGGCCGGGTACGCGCGCACGGGGGAGACCTTCGACCTCGGCGAGGAGATGCGCCGCTTCGCCCTGGACACCATCTGGCGCTCGCTCACCGGGCATCCCCTGGACGCCGTCACCGCGCAGGAACTGACCGCCGTCGCCACCGTGGTGGCCGCGCTGCCGACCCTGCCCGTCGATGTCGCCGACGCCCGGGACGCCGTCGCCCGCGACCTGGCCAGGATCGACGCGGTCGCCCGCCGCGCCGTGACCGCCGCCCGTGCCGGAACGGTGGGGCCCGACGGGCCGGGACTGCTGAAGACGCTGGTCGACGCCCGCGCCGAACACCCCGAGTACACCGACCGGTTGCTGCGCGACGAGCTGGTCACCCTGCTGGTCGCCGGTCACGAGACCACCGCCACCACGCTGACCTGGCTGTACCTGCTCCTCGACCGTCACCCCACGGCCCGCGAGGACGCGCTCGCCGCCGGCGGGGAAGGCTCGCCGGAGCGCCGGGAGGCCGTCCAGGCGCTGATCAGCGAGACGCTCCGGCTCTACCCGTCCGCGTGGATACTGCCCCGGTACGCCACCGAGGACGACACCCTGGCGGGCTACGCGATCACGGCGGGCACCGACGTGCTGGTCTGCCCGTACCTCACCCACCGCACCCCCGGCCTGTGGCGGGACCCCGAGCACTTCGACCCGGGGCGCTTCACCGTCCCGGACGGCCGTCCCACCCGGCCGGGCGCCTACCTGCCCTTCGGGCTGGGTCCCCGCGCCTGCCTGGGCCTTCAGTTCGCCCTGCGCGAGTCGACCGTCCTCCTCGAACTCCTGCTCCCCGCGCATGTCCCGGTCTTCCGTTCCCGCCCCTCCGGAGCCGCGTACAGCATCACCGTCCGCCCCGACGGCCCGACCCCCGCGACCCTCGCCCCGGCGGCCTCCGCACCCGGGGGACGAGCCGCGCCGTGAAGGGCGGGGTTCCGGGGGGGGTCCGGGGCGGGGTTCCGGGGGGGGTCCGGGGCGGGGTTCCGGTCGGCCCGGTCGCCCGTTCGCGCGGGGCGGATCGTTTCCGCAGGAGCCGAACGGGTACGGGGGCGCGTCGGGCCGGACCTGCGGGGGCATGCCGGAGTGCGGCACGGTCCACGCTCACGAGAGGTCGCCATGAAGCGCTTTCGGATTCCCGCCCTGGTAGCCGCCGCGGTCCTCACCGCCGGTACGGGGATCGCGGTCGCCCAGGCCCACGACCCCGGCACGGCACCGGGTGGGGCGGGTGCGGCGGGCGGGGCCGTGGCGAAGGCCCCGTTCCAGCGGGTCCTGGGCGATCTGGTGAGTGTGCCTCCGGGGCAGATCGGCAACGCCACCGCGTACTGTCCGGCGGGCACGGTCAGCAGCGGAGGGGGCAACGCGAACGTCGCCCTCGTCGGTGGCGGCGAGCTGGGGCGCGCCTTCGTGGTCGCCTCCCTCGGCAGCGGCACCACATGGCAGGTGGCCGTCAGGAACACGAACACCGTCGCGGAGGGCATCAGGGCCTTCGTGGTGTGCACGACGCCCTGACCTGCGGGTGCGGGTCCGTCCGTCCGGGCGGGCCCGGACGTCCGGGAGGAAAACCGGTGGTGACAGGGGGCCGTGATCGAGCAGAAACGGCCCATGACCACCTCGACGCCCCCGGCCCCCACCCACGACCCGCCCGGACGACCGACGTTCGTCCGCGCGACGCTCAACCTCGGGGACATCCGCCCGCACCCCTGGGACCGGGAGGCCGCCGGGCGGGAAGAGCTGCTGGACGGCCTGGTCGCCGCCGCGGCCGATCCGCCGATCACCCTGTGGAACCCCTTCCCGGCCGCCGACCGCCAGGACGCCGGAGAGACGGTCATGTTCCGGGACGCGGCCTGGGACCGGGGCGACAGCGCCTCCTTCGCGGTACGGAACGCCGCCGACGGAGCCCTGCTGGGCAATGTCACCGTACGCTGGACCGACCGCGAGGACGGCCTGGCGATGATGGGTTACTGGACCCTGCCGGCCGCCCGCGGGCAGGGCGTCGCCACCCGGGCGACCGAGGCGGTGACCGACTGGGCCTTCGCGACGGCCGGTGCCCGGCGGATAGAGAGCGCCCACGCCGTCGGCAACGAGCCCTCCTGCCGGATCGCCGACCGCTGCGGCTACCTCCCCGAGGGCACCCTGCGCGCCTCCCACCTCTTCGGCGACGGCGCGTACCACGACGAGCACCTCCACGCCCGCCTCGCCACCGACCCGCAGCCCGCACACCTCCCGTAGCCCACCGCCTACACCCGCCCCCGGGCGGCCGACACCCTCCTCCGGCCGACACCCTCCTCCGGCGGGCGCGCGGTTTCCGTGCCGGACCGCGCCCCGGGAGCCCGGGGCCGACGGGCGCCGCCCCCGGAGTGCGCGCACCGCGCCCCGGTGAGAACCCCGGCGGGCCGTCCGCTCCCCCCCCCTCCGGCAGGGCCGGGCCGAGGGGGTGTCGCGCGCACCGCCGGGTTTCCGGCCAACTTTCAGGCCGACATCGCCTGCCCGCCCTCGTCCACGGCCTCCGAGGCCCGCGCGCAGGCGACGGCCAGTGCGTCCAGGGACAGGTCCAGCGCGTAGGCCAGGGCCGCCACGGTGAAGAAGGCCGGGGTCGGGGCCCGGCCCGTCTCGATCTTGCGGAGGGTCTCCGCGGACACCCCGGCCGCCGCCGCCACCTCCACCATGCTGCGCTCGCCGCGGGCCTCGCGGAGCAGGGCCCCGAAGCATTCTCCGCGGTGCCGTTCCTGTGGGGTCAAAGGAGTTCTCACCATGCCTGTGATACTAATACCGGTATAAGTATTGGGGAACACCGCATCGCTGGGAGTCACACACATGGTGGAGATCAAGACCGACACGGCACTGGAGGCGATGCGCGAGGCCGGACGCGTCGTGGCCCACGCGCTCGCGGCCGTCCGCGAAGCGGCGGCGGTGGGGATACGCCTGCGCGAGCTGGACGACGTCGCACGCGCCGTTCTGGCCGAGGCCGGGGCGAGCTCCCCGTTCCTGGGCTACCGGCCCTCCTTCGCCCCCGTGCCCTTCCCCGCCGTGATCTGCGGCTCCGTCAACGACGCCGTCGTCCACGGCATCCCCGGCGACCACCGGTTGCGCGACGGCGACCTCGTCAGCATCGACTGCGGGGCCGAACTCGACGGCTGGACCGGTGACGCCGCGATCAGCTTCGTCGTCGGCACCCCCCGCCCCGCCGACCTCGCACTCATCGCCGCCACCCAGCAGGCCCTGGACGCCGGCATAGCCGCCGCCACCGTCGGCCACCGCATCGGGGACATCTCCCACGCCATCAGCACCGTCGCCCGGAAGGCGGGCTGCGGCATGCCGGCCGGCTTCGGCGGCCACGGCATCGGCCGCCGGATGCACGAGGACCCCCACGTCCCCAACCACGGACGGCCCGGCCGGGGTTTCCCCCTGCGCCACGGCCTCGTCCTCGCCATCGAGCCCATGCTCATGGCCGGGGGGCGCGACGACTACGACACCGACCCCGACGGGTGGACCCTGCGCACGACCGACGGCAGCCGCGCCGCCCACATCGAGCACACCGTCGCCATCACCGAGGACGGCCCCCGCATCCTCACCCTGCCCTGACCCTGACCCTGCCCCTGTCCTCACCCTGACCCGGGCCCGCCCTGTGCCCGCCGGACGCGCCCGTACGCGTCCCTACGCGTCCCTACGCGTCCGGCGGAAAAGGAGGTGCGGCGGGCCCGGTCACAGCGCTAGGGTCGCCGCCATGCAACACCGTCAGATCTACGGCTGAGAGGGGCGGGGCAGCGCCCCGTCCACGTTCCGCACGCCCGTGCGCGCCCCCGGGAGGCAGGTCCTCCGCGGTGGTCGGCGCACCGGCTCGCGGCGCCCTCCTTCCGTCGTAGACCTGAAACGAGTGATCTCCCATGCCCCGTCGCCGTGCCCATGTCGCCATGGTCGGCATCCCCGCCATCAGCCATGTCCTGCCGAGCCTTGAGGTCATCCGCGAGCTGGTGGCCCGTGGCCACCGGGTGACCTGTGTCAACGGTCCGGCGGTGGCCGGTCCGATCACGGCCACCGGTGCCGAGTTCGTCCCGTACACCTCCGTGCTGCCGGTCGCGGAGAACGACTGGCCCGACGACCCGATCGCCGCGATGGGCCTCTTCCTCGACGACGCCGTCCAGGCCCTCCCCCAGTTGCGCGCCGCCTACGACCGCGACCGCGCGGACCTCTACCTGTACGACATCGGCGCCCTCGCCACCCGCGCCCTCGCCGAGGCGCAGGGCCGTCCCGTCCTCCAGTTGTCCCCGACCTTCGTGGCCTGGGAGGGCTACGACCAGGAGGTCGGGGCACACCTGCGGCAACTGCCGGGCGCCGACGCGTTCCGGGCGAGGTTCGCGCGGTGGCTCGCCGGGAACGGGGCGTCCACCACCGAGGTGGACGCCTACTGCGGCCGTCCCGCGCGGACCCTGGCCCTGATCCCCCGGGCGATGCAGCCGCACGCGGACCGGGTCGACACCGCCTCGGTGACCTTCGTCGGCCCCTGCTTCGGCACCCGTACGGGCCCGGGTGCGAGTACGGGCGCGGCCCCGGCTACGGCTACGGCTACGGATGTCTGGACGCGTCCGGCCGGGGCGGAGAAGGTGCTCCTGGTCTCGCTGGGTTCGGCCTTCACGCACCGGCCGGAGTTCTACCGTCAGTGCCTGGCGGCCTACGGCGACCTGCCCGGCCTGCACGTCGTGCTCCAGATCGGCAGGTACACCGGCCTGCGGGAACTCGGTGACATCCCGTCCAACGTCGAAGTGCGCTCCTGGGTGCCCCAACTGGCGGTGCTGGAGCAGGCCGACGCCTTCGTCACCCACGCCGGGATGGGCGGCAGCTCCGAAGGGCTGTTCACCGGGGTGCCGATGATCGCCGTCCCGCAGGCGGCGGACCAGTTCATGAACGCCGACCGGCTGGTGGAGCTGGGCGTGGCCCGCCGCGTCGACACCGCGGAGGCGAACGCCGCGAACCTGCGGGCCGCCCTGGACGAGCTGCTCGCCGATCCGGAGGT
This sequence comes from Streptomyces sp. NPDC051567, assembly GCF_044454165.1. Taxonomy (NCBI): domain Bacteria; kingdom Bacillati; phylum Actinomycetota; class Actinomycetes; order Kitasatosporales; family Streptomycetaceae; genus Streptomyces; species Streptomyces sp. NPDC051567. The sequence continues at coordinate 131,726 of NZ_JBITDK010000007.1, forward strand.
CGCCCGCCGCTCGGCCCGGCTGCGGGCCGAGGTCCGCGCCGAGGGCGGTACCCGGCGGGCCGCCGACCTGATCGAGGTCGTGCTGGGCTGATCACGGCCGCCGCCTTGCGCCCCGGTCGTGGCCGGGACGCAAGGCGGCGGAGGGGGATGGAGGGCGGCCGGAGCGCAACGCCTCAGCGGGGTGTGAACCAGTCGGTCATCGAGCGGTACTCCGGGGCCGGCTCGTCGTCGGGCGAGGCCCAGTCGCCGGGGCCCTGCCGCTGTTCCCAGGCCGCGTGCCGGTCGTTGACCGCGTCGACGAACTCGGCGGCCAGCCGGGCCGCTTCGTAGAGGTCCTGGTCGGTGCTCTGGGAGCTGGCGCCGACGATCTGGCCGCGGACCTCGGCGGAGTGGCCGTAACGGAAGCCGCCGCTGCCGAGAAGGTGCGGGTCGACGTGGACCGCCTCGCCGTTGTTGCGGCCGAGCCTGCGGTGGGCGCCGGCCTTGGCGGCGGCGTTCGGCAGGGAGACGTGGCCGTCCTCGCCGACGGTGATCACGCCGAGGACCGCTTCCTCGTTGGGAACCCAGGGGCCCGCCGTGGGGTCCATCAGGACGAAGCCCATCCGGGGCCGGGGGTAGGCGCCGCGGGGGGCGTCCTGCTCGCCGGTGGTGTGGTTGCGCCAGATGCTCGCGGCGCGGCGCCGTCCCACGTCCAGGAGGAGGGCGTCGAGTTCCTCGTCGCCGAGCATGTACGCGTAGGGGTTCCGCCGGTGTGCCACCTGGACCGGGAGCCCGTAGGGCGGCCCTTCGGGCAGTCGCTGCGGCGGTCCTTCGGGCGGGACGGGTCCGGCGCCTGTCATGCCGACCTCCGGGAGGTGGTGAGGGGATGGGAGGACGCCATAGTCGGCTGTGCGGGGGTCAAAGATCATCCGTGGCCGGGATCACGTTTAGATCCGGCCCGGCGGCTGAAGTGCGACGGTCGGGAGAAAGATCGCTGGTGGGCCCGGGTCACCCACCTGGGCGTCCTGTTTCCGCACGAACCCTTCAATAATTCACGGCGAGAAAAAGGCGACTGAAAGTCGACGTCCGGAAGCCCGCATCCGGCCAATCCTCGAACAGGCCGGATCGGGGTACGGGATTCCCGGATGAACGGCGTCCACCTGCCGAATCACAAAGCGGCACCCACCCGGTGACCTGCGACTGGTTTTAACAAAACGGGCAGATCTGGCCATCGTGCGGTACGGGAGCAAAGCCTGCCCACCCCCGCTGGAGGCTGCGGCTTATCGCGCTTGACCGTCTTGAAGTCGTCCCATAGGTTACCGATACAACCAGGCCATTGACTGGCCGGTCACTGCTCCCGGACGGCATCATTGATCGCCCGGTGGACAGCGGGGTTTCACGGGTTCTTCATGATACGTCCCCCCACCTTCCTCCCACTCCCCGCTTATCCCCTCCGCCTCTCCCTGCCCGCGGCGGCGGATTCTTGATCAGCGCCACTTCCCTTGATACAAAAGGTCCCATGACAGCGGACGGAAGAAAGGCTCTATCACCATGACCGTGAACGCCGCTCTTTTACGCACCGAGGCATTCCAGCAGGACGGATTCGCGCCCACCGGAACACTCCTGTCCCCCGATGAGGTCGAGATCTATCGCGACATCTACGACAGGCTCCTGAGCGGCGAGATCGAGAGCGGGGACAAGCGCTCCGACCTCGGGTCCCACGTCCCGCGCCGCGACGGCGTCCGTGAGAACATCACCCAGATCATGTGGCCCTCGGCCCTGTACGCCCCTCTGCGGGATCTCCCGCTCCACTCCCGGGCTCTGACTCTGGCGCGTGAGCTGATCGGCGACGATGCCACGCTCGACTTCGACATGATGATCCATAAAGCGCCCGGCGCGGGTGTTCCGACCCCCTGGCACCAGGACGCCGCCTACTGGGTCGACCTGCCGGACGCCCGCGCGGTCTCGATCTGGGTGGCGCTGGACGAGGCGACCCCGGACAACGGCTGCATGTGGTACATCCGGGGCTCCCACCTCCTGCCCCTGCGCCCCCACCGCCCCACCAGCGACGGCCGCAACATCGAATGCGACTGCTCCGAGAACGAGCCGGGCGCGACCGCGGTCCCCCTGTCACCCGGTGAGGCGGTCGCTCACGCCGGCGGCATTCTGCACTACTCCCGGGGCAACACCTCGGGCCGCAACCGGCGTGCCTACATCCTCAATTACCGCCCCGCCGAAATGATCAGGCTGGAGCGGGAAAAGGGAATGGACCACGGCCTTGAGAACAATGAGCGCCAGGTCCGCAACACGACTGCGGAAGAATCTTCCCCCCAGTGAAGATGTGATTCCCTGAAGAAGCCCTGTCCGGGCAGGAATTGACCCCCGGGAAAATTTCTGCCCGGGTTCTCCTCCGGGAACAATTATTTTCACAGGTCACCGGCCGGTCTGTACGACACCCTTTCTTCCGGCCGTCGCACCATTCCCCTCAGGCGTATGTCCCACACCCTGGCGGACCGGCGCGTACGCCCCTTCGGGCCTGCCCTCCGTCAAGGCTGCCGCCGATTCAGGCGGCCCACCATGACCTCTCGGTGACATCTTTGTTTCAGCCATCTGAACCTCCCGCAACTCTCGTGACTCCGGCAGCTCCCGTACACCTCTGCGAGGTATTGGCATGAATTACCAGAACCCCACGCCCGTGACCGGGGGCCCGGTCCGGCTGAGCGGTGCGGTGATGACGCACCCCCGGCGCATCGACGCCGCCCGCCTGCTCGCGGAGACCGACACGGCGGGCCGGATCCGGGTCGTCACGGACCCCCAGCCCGAGGGGCCGCCCACGGCGCTGCGTTCCGCCGCCCTCGCGTGGGACGCGGTGGAACCGGACGCCACGCACCACCTGGTCCTCCAGGACGACGTGGTGCTGGCCGACGGGTTCTTCGCCTACGCCGAACAGGTCGCGGCGGCCGTCCCCCACGAGGCCCTCGCCTTCTACACCGGGTGGGAGGGGCGCACCGGGGCGGCGACCCGGCTGGCCGCGCTGGCCGGCCAGGAGTGGACGTACGCCGTCGAGGAGCACGCGCCGTGCCTCGCGCTGATGCTGCCGGCCGACGTGGCCCGGGGGTACGCGGCCTTCGCGGCCGAGCACGGGTCGGGCTGGCCCTACGACGTGGTGGTGCAGCGCTACCTGAACGCGCTCGGGGTCCCCATCCGGGTCTCGGTGCCCAGCACGGTGGACCACAGCGAGGTGCCCAGCATCGCGGGCAACAGCACCCACGGCTGGCGGCAGGCGGCGCTCTTCACCGACCGGGCCACCGCGCCCACGGCCTACGACTGCGCGCAGTTCGCGGTCGTCCCCTTCTACCAGTACGGCGACGCCCGGTGCGCCTTCCGCCGGGGCGCGGACGCGCAGTGGGAGTACATCGAGACGGAGCGGTACCTGCGGCGGCTCGGGCTGGCCGAGTCGTGCCGGGCCTCGTTCGTGGCGGCCGGGCCGTCGCCGCTGCCCGAGCGGGTGGCGCGGGCGGTGTGGGAGACGGGGTTCGCGATGGGCGTCGTCGTGGCCTCCGTCACGGCCGAGCCGCCGTCGGCGGAGGCGGCGCGCGCCGTGATGGACACGCTCGGCCCCGGCGGTCTGTGCGAGGAGTACACCGCCGGGGAACTGGGCGCGCTGATCCCGCCCGTGCGGGAGCTGGCCCTGGCCGCGTTCGCCCGGGGACGGGTGGCCGAGCGGGCCGCCGCCGGGACGGCGGCCCGGCCCGAGGTGGCCGTCACCGGGGGTGCGGGCGGCTTCGGCCGCCAGCTCGCGGGACTGCTGGGCGACGCGGGGCACCACGCCGCGCACCTGCCGGAGCCGTCCGGCGCCGAGCACCTCGACGGCGCCGCGTACGTGGTGCACGTGGGCGTCCCCGGCGCCGGGCCGGGGCCGCTGGCGCAGGTGCTGGCCGCCGCGGAGAAGGCGCGGGTGGAGCGGCTGGTCTACGTCGGTTCCGCGCGGGTCTACCGGGGCAGCGACGAGCCGGACGTGACGGAGGCGTCGCCGACGGGACCGCCCGCCGACCCGGAGGCCCTGGCGTGGTGGCTCGAAGAGGAACGGTGCCGCCGCTGGAGCGAGGAGAGCGGCATCGCGGTGCAGGTGCTGCGGCCGGCCGAGCCGGTGGGTCCGGGCGTCTTCACCGAGGGCACGGCCGCGCGGTGGATGCACCGGGTGTGGACGCGCCACCCCCTGCTGCTGGACCGTGGCCGCCGCCACCAGGTGGTGGACCACCGGGACCTGGCGGACGCGGTCGTCGCCGTGCTGTCCGCGCCGCCGCACCGGCCGGTGTTCAACGTCGCCTCCGCGCTCTACACGGAGGAGGAGCTGGCCGAGCTGGTCGCGCTCATCGCGCGCCGCACGGCCTGGGAGGAACTGCCCGGGCCCGGCGTCCGGCAGGGGGTCATGGAGACCGCGCTGATCGGGACCGAGCTGGGCTGGCAGCCGTCGGCGCCGCTGCACGAGGGCCTGCGGGCCCTGGCGCAGTGGCTGGCCTGTGACACCCACGACGCGATCACCGGTCTTCCGCAGACGGGCAGCGATGTCTGATCAGGCTCTGGCGCGCCCCGACGCCCCCGAGGGCGGTCTGTTCTCCCGGGAGTACGGGGCCGCCACCTCCACCTTCGCCGCGGTGATGTTCCTGACCGGGTTCGCCGCGCTGGCCGTGGTGCCCACCCTGCCGACGGCGGCCCGGGACCTGGACGGTGTGTCCCTGTTCCCGCTGGTGGCGGGCTGTTTCGTCTCGGCGAGCCTGCTGGGCGGGGTGCTGGGCGGTCACTGGGCGGACCGGTCCGGGGCCCGCAAGCCGCTGGCGGCGGGCATGGTGCTGACCGTGATCACCCTGCTGGTGTCGGCTTCCAGCACCTCCATCTGGCAGCTCGCGGCCGGGCGTTTCCTGGACGGGCTGGCGGCCGGAATGGTCACGGTGTGCATCAACACCGCCATCGGTCAGACCTACCCGGACCGGCTGCGGCCCCGCGCGCTGGCCCTGATGAGCACCTCCTGGGTCATCCCGTCGCTGACGGGCCCCCCGCTGGCCGGGCTGGTGACCGAGTGGTGGTCCTGGCGGGCGGTCTTCTACGGCCTGGCCGCCCTGACCCTGATACCGGCGGTCGCCCTGGTCATCGTGTTGCGGGGGCGCCCCACCCCGGGAGCCGCCGCCGGGCCCCGGGACGAGCACCCGCAGCGCCCGGCCCTGCTGATCGCGGCGACGGTGTCCCTGGGCGCCGCCCTGGGGCAGTACGGGGTGTCGGGCTGGGACCTGCGCCACCTGGTCTTCGCGGTGGGAGGCATGCTCCTCCTCTTCGTCTTCGCGCCGCGGCTGCTGCCCAAGGGCACCTGGCGGGCCGTACGGGGGCTGCCGGCCACGGTGCTGCTGCGCGGCCTGGGCTCCGGGGTGTTCTTCACCCTGGAAGCGCTCATCCCCCTGATGCTGATCACCGAGCGGGACGTGTCCGCGGTGGTGATCGGCGTGATCTTCACGGGCGCCGCCGTGCTGTGGGCGGGCGCCTCCTGGGTGCAGGGGCGGGTACTGGAGCACTGGCCCCGCCACCGGCTGGTCTCCGTCGGCGCGCTGGTCATGGTGGCGGCCGTCGCCCTCGCCGTGGCCGGGACGTTCCCCGGGGTGCCGGTGCTCACCGCCGCCGCGGGCATGCTCCTGGCGGCCGTCGGCATGGGTCTGCTCGACCCCTCGCTCACCGTGCTGTCGCTCGCGCACAGCGCGCCCGGCCGGCAGGGCCACGCCAGCAGCGCCATGCAGACCAACCAGAACCTCGGCCAGATCGCGGTCCTGGGGCTCGGCGCCGCCGTGCTCAACGTCTGCCTGGCGATCGGCGCCTCCGACCTGACCGGGTACGGGGCCGCCTTCGGGCTGCTGCTCGTACCGACCTTCCTGGCCTTCCTGCTCGCCGGGCGCGCCCGCAGCGCGTGAACGGCCGCAGCACACCACAACCTTCCCCACCCGAACCAGAAGCAGAACCAGAACCAGAAAGGGACCATCGTGCGCACTGACCTGGTCGTCATAGGCCTGGGGTACGTCGGACTGCCGCTCGCGCTGGAGGCGTGCCGGTCCGGGCTGGCCGTCGTGGGCCTGGACCGCGACGCGAGGACGGTGGCGCGCCTGAACGACGGCGCGTCCCACATCGACGACGTCGACGACGCCGCCGTCGCCGGCATGGTGACGGCGGGTTTCACCGCCACGACCGACGAGCGGGTGATCGCGGACGCCGCCGCGGTGGTGGTGTGCGTACCCACCCCGCTCTCCTCCCACGGCGGTCCCGACCTGGCCATGGTCGAGGACGCCTGCGCGGTGATCGGCCGCAACCTGCGCCCCGGGACGCTGGTGGTCCTGGAGTCGACCACCTACCCGGGCACCACCGACGAGGTGGTCCGCCCGATCCTGGAGCGCTCGGGCCTGACCGCCGGAACCGACTTCCACCTGGCCTTCTCCCCGGAGCGCGTCGACCCGGGCAACCGGGACTACGGCATCAGGAACACCCCGAAGGTCGTCGGCGGCTACACCCCCGAGTGCACGGCCACCGCCGCCGGCTTCTACGGCAAGTTCGTCGACAACGTCGTGCGGGCCGCCGGTACCCGCGAGGCCGAGATGGCCAAGCTCATCGAGAACACCTACCGGCACGTCAACATCGCCCTGGTCAACGAGATGGCCATCTTCTCCCACGAGCTCGGGATCGACCTGTGGGACGCCATCGCCTGCGCCTCCACCAAGCCGTTCGGCTTCCAGGCGTTCCGCCCGGGGCCGGGCGTCGGCGGTCACTGCATCCCCATCGACCCCAACTACCTGGCCCACAAGGTCCGCACCCTGGGCTACCCGTTCCGGATGGTGGAACTCGCCCAGGAGATCAACACGCGGATGCCCCGGTACGTGGTCGAGCGGGCGCAGCAACTCCTCGACCGGGCCGGCAAGACCCTCGGCGGGGCCCGGGTGCTGCTGCTGGGCGTCACGTACAAGGCCGACATCGCCGACCAGCGCGAGACGTCCGCCCGGCACGTGGTGAGCCGGCTGCGCGCCCTGGGCGCCCAGGTGACGTACCACGACCCGTACGTGCCGTCCTGGGAGGTCGACGGGGTCCCGGTGGCCGCCGCCGAGGAGGGGCTGACCCAGGCCCTGGAGGGGGCCGACCTGGTGATCCTGCTCCAGCGGCACCGGGCCTACGACGTGGAGGAGATCGGGCGCCACGCCCCGCTGCTGCTCGACACGCGCGGGTCCGCCGCCCCGCAGGCCCACGTCGAACGCCTGTAGTACCGGTCACCGGACGGACAGAGAGAGGCGACATGACACCACCGGTCGTACAGGCCGCCCACTACGGGCTGGGCAGCATCTTCCCCGTCGTCGTCCTCGACGACCGCCCCCGCTGGCACAGCCCGGCGGCGGGCGCCCTGCCCGAACCCGCCCCGGAGCCGGAGGAGTTGCTCGTGGTCCGCTGGACGGGCCTCGACTCCGGTCTCCCGGCCGCCCCGGAGCTGCTGGAGCGGGCGGCCCGGCGGGCGCCGGGCGATGTCACCCGGGGTCTGCTCGCCCGGTTCCGGGACGGCCTGCCCTCCTCGCTGCTCGTGACCACCCTTCCCGCCACCGCGCTGCTCGGCCCCTGGGCCGAGCGGCCCGGCGGCTCCTCCCCGTCCTCCCCTTAGGAGCAATTGCATGTGCGGTATCGCCGGCTGGGTCGACTTCTCCCGCGACCTGAGGCACCACCAGGACATCGCGCAGGCGATGACGGACACGATGGCCCGGCGCGGCCCCGACGCCGAAGGGCTCTGGCTGTCGGCGCACGCCGCGCTGGGACACCGGCGGCTGTCCGTCATCGACCTCGAAGGCGGCTGCCAGCCCATGGCGTCCGAGGACGGCTCCACGCCGCCCGCCGCCCTGACCTACAGCGGTGAGACCTACAACTTCCAGGAGCTGCGCACCCGGCTCCGCTCCCTGGGACACTCCTTCCGGACCAGGAGCGACACCGAGGTCGTCCTGCGGGCCTACCTGGAGTGGGGGCCCGAGCTGGTCACCCGCCTGGAGGGCATCTACGCGTTCGCCGTCTGGGACACGCGCCGGGAGGAACTCCTCCTGGTCCGTGACCGCATGGGCGTGAAGCCCCTGTACTACGCGCCGACCCCGGCCGGGGTCCTCTTCGGCTCCGAGCCGAAGGCGATCCTCGCCCACCCGGAGTTCCAGGCCGTCCTGGACGCCGACGGGCTCCGCGACATCCTCTCGGTCGCCAAGACGCCCGGACGCGCGATCTTCCGCGGCATACGGGAGGTCCCGCCCGGCTGCACCGTCCGCGTGACCCGGTCGGGCGCCGTCGAACAGCGGTACTGGGGGCTGCGGGTCCAGGAGCACACCGACACCCTCGAACAGACCATCAGCACCGTCCGTGACATGCTCGAATCCGTGGTCGGCCAGCAGATGGTGTCCGACGTCCCGCTCTGCACGCTGCTCTCGGGGGGCCTGGACTCCAGTTCCCTCACCGCGCTCGCGGCCCAGGTGTCCCGGAGCCAGGGGCTGGGCCGCATCCGCTCCTGCTCGGTCACCGACAGCGACCCCCGCCACGGGAGCGACCCGTCCGGCGAGCCCCTCAACGAGGACCACATCTACGCACGGCTGGTCGCGGAGCACGTCGGCTCGGACCACAGCGAACTGCCCCTGCACGCCCCCGACCTGCTCGACCCGGCGCTGCGGTCCTCCGTGCTGGCCGCCTACGACCTGCCCCTCGCCAAGGGCGACGAGCACGCCTCGCTGCACCAGCTCTTCGGCATCGTCCGGCAGCACTCCACCGTCGCCCTCTCCGGGGAGTGCGGCGACGAGGTCTTCGGCGGCTACCGCTGGCAGCGCGACCCCGACGCGGTCTTCTCCCCCACCTTCCCCTGGGTGCACGAGGGCCGCCACAACTACCAGGGCAACGAGGTCATCTTCGCCCCCGACCTGCTGGGCAAGCTCGACCTGGCCGCGTACGAACGCGACTGCCACAGTTCCGCGGTCGCGGAGATCTCGGCGGGCGAGCACCTGGACGACCCGGCCGAGGCGCGCTACCGGGAGGTCACCTATCTGGCGCTCACCCGTCACGCGCAGGTGCTCTTCGACCGCAAGGACCGGATGAGCATGGCGTGCGGACTGGAGGTCCGGGTCCCGTTCGCCGACCACCGGCTGGTCGAGTACACCTTCAACGTGCCCTGGGCGATGAAGAGCTTCGACGGCCGGGAGAAGAGCCTGCTGCGCGCGGCCATGCGGCCCCTGCTCCCGGAGGCGGTGGCCCAGCGGATCAAGACCCCGTACCCCTCCATCCGGGACAGCGCCTACAACCGCGTCCTCCGCGAGCGGCTCGCGGACGTCGTCCGTACGGGGGAGAGCCCGCTCGCCCCGCTCTTCTCGGCCGGGCTCAAGCAGGCGGTGGCGAAGACCGGCGCCGCGGCCCTGGAGGACGGCATGAGCCGCGCGGCCCTGGAGACCACGCTCCAACTGGACGACTGGCTCCGGACGTACGGGGTCCAGATCGCCCTCTGACCCGACGCGAAACCGGGAAACCGGGAAACCGGGAAACCGGGAAACCGGGGAGTCCGCAGGCCCGGCGGACCGGGTCCGGGGTCCGAGGTCCGGGGGGACCCCGGACCCCGGCTCATCGCCGCCCGGCCCCCTCGGGGGTTCCGGGTGGCAGATGGTCGGCCAGGGCGAAGGGGCTGCCGTCGGCGTTGACGACTCCGGTGAAGTCCCCGCGGGCGATCCGGTCTCCCGCCGCGTCGGACGCCGCCGCGACCTCCGGCGGGGTCGCCCACCGGACGAGCGTCGGGCAGAGGTCGTGGCCCGGGGTGTGGGGGACCTCGACGTCGAACGCCCGGCGTCGTTCTTCGTCCAGGCCGGCGCGGATCGCCCCGATCGTCGCCGGCCTGCGCACCCGTCCGGCGCCCGTGGTCATCCCCCACGTCGGGGGTGCGGCACGGCCGGTCCCGTCCTCCCCCGCCTCCGTGACCTCCGTGACCTCCATGACCTCCGCGAAGTCGACCGGCACACCGTCCTCGTCGCGAACGAGGCCGTCCAGGTTCCCCCGCTCGACCCGCTCGGGCATGCCCTCACGTGCCAGCAGCCCGGGGGGAAGGGCCCAGCGGAGCAGCACCCGGTCCAGGTGATTGCCCACGGTCCGTTCCACCTCGGCGTCGAACTCCGTGCGGCGCGCCCCGGCGAGCCCCTCCCGTACGCCCGCGATCGTCGCGGGAACCTCCAGCCGCACCCCGTCGGCCTCGACGGCCCACACACCGGCCGCCCCTCGCACCTCGCGCACCCGTTTCCTCCACAGCCCGGACCGACCCCGTTCGACGACCCCGAGTATCCCCGGCAGCACCCCTGCCCCAGGCCCGGCGGCCGGGGCGGGCGGGGCGGCCGGGGCGGGCGGGGCGGGCGGTGTCGGAGTCACGGTGTTCAATGGACGGTATGACGATCCGGCCGGCCCGCGCGAACATCGACCCCGTCTCCGCCGAGGCGCCGGTCCCCGACACCGAGCGGGTGATCCGGGACGAGGACTGGTACGGGCAGGACCTGTCGGGCCGCACGTACACCCGCTACACCTTCCTCGACACGGACTGGACCGAAGCCGTGAGCGAAGGGGCGGTCTTCGACGAGTGCACCTTCTCCGGTGTGCGCTTCAACGCCTCCCGGCACACCGGCGCGGCGTTCACCAACTGCACCTTCCGCCGCTGCACCTTCTTCGACACCCGCTTCACCGAATGCAAGTTCGTCGGAAGCCTGTTCCAGCAGTCGGCCTTCACCCTCTTCGAGGTGACCGGGGGCGACTGGTCCTTCGTCGGGCTGCCCGGCGCCGACCTGCGCAAGGCCACGTTCGACGGGGTACGGATGCGGGAGGCCGACCTCACCGCCGCGCGGCTGGAGCAGGCGAGCGTGACGGGTACAGACCTGTCCGGGGCGATGCTCCACGGCTCCCGGCTCGCCGGCGCCGACCTGCGCGGCAGCGACCTGTCCTCGCTGGACCCGCTGACCGTGGAACTGGCCGGGGCCACCATCAGCTTGCAACAGGCCGCGGTGATCGCCACCTCTCTCGGCCTGAACGTGGAGTAGGACCGCCGGCCGGACCGGCCCGGTCGGCCCGGTCGGCCCGGTCGGGCGCCATCGGCCGTTCGTCGCGGTGCGTGGCCGGGTGAGTCGGTAGGGTGACGGGGCGCCGCACCGGGCGGACGGACGTACGCCGTGCGACGCGGGATCATCGTCTGCAGAAGGGCTCTGGACCATGCCTGCCGAACTCTCCGACAAACTGAAGTCCCTCCTGGACGACCGGCCCGTCTTCGCGACGGTCGCGACCGTCCAGCCCGACGGCAGCCCCCAGCTGTCGGTCGTCTGGGTCACGCGGGACGGCGACGACCTGCTGTTCTCCACGACCGTGGGCCGCAGGAAGGAGTTGAACCTGCGCCGTGACCCGCGTGTCTCCGTGATCATCAACCCGTCCGACGCGCCGTACACCTACGCCGAGGTCCGCGGCACCGCCGACCTCACCACCGAGGGCGGCCAGGAGCTGATCGACGTACTGTCCCGGAAGTACACCGGCAAGGACTACGCCGACTTCAACCCCGCCTCCAAGGACGACGCCGACCGCGTCGTCGTCCGCGTGACCCCGCGCAAGGTCGTCGGCGCCCTCTGACGGCCGGACCCGGGGACGGGCGACCGGGGACGGGGACGGGCGGGGCCCGGGACGCGCATCGCCGCCCGCCGGGCCGCGCGCCCGGGGCCCCGCTCCCGTCACACCTGTGATTCGGCCAGCAACCGCAGCGCCAGTGCTTTGAGCCGGGGGTCGGCGTTCGCGGCGTTGCCGGAGTCGAACGGGGGGTGCGGGTCGTACTCGATGGCCGGCTGGATCGCCTTCGCCGTGGTGTCTCCGGCGACCAGGGAGGCCAGGTACAGGGCCATGTCCAGGCCCGCCGAGACCCCCGCCGCCGTGACGATCTTCCCGGAGTGCACGTAGCGCTGGGGCAGGTAGGTCACGCCGAACGTGGCCTGGAGATAGTCGGCGGAGGCCCAGTACGTCGTCGCCCGCCGCCCCTTCAGCAGCCCGGCGGCGGCGAGCACGTAGGTACCGGTGCAGACGGAGGCGACGCGCCGGCTGCGCCCGGCCAGCCGCCGGACCTGTGCCAGTAACCGCTCGTCCGCGGCCGCGCACGCGTACCCGGCCCCGCCCACGACGATCAGCGTGTCCAGCCGTCCGGTCACCGCCTCCAGCGCCCGCCCGGCCCCGAGCACGATCCCGGCCGAACTGCGGGCGGCCCGGCGGCCGAGGGTGGCCAGCTCTATGGAGTAAGGAGGCGCCGCACCGTAGCGGTTGGCGATGTCCAGAGCACCGCTGGGGCAGGCGATGTCGAGGATCTGCGCGTCGTCGTACGCCACGATGAGGATGCGCCGCTGGTTGTCCATGGGACCGATACCACCACGCGACGCGAAGACGCTCACCTCCTTCGAGGTACGCACCCCTTCTTCTCCTTGGCCGGGCCTCGTGCCCGGTTCCGTTGTCAGTGCCCGTTGTCAGTGCCCGTTGTCAGTGCCCGCTGCGAGGATGGCCGCATGACACCTTCTCTCCTCACCGACATCGAGCGGGCCCTGCGGGACAGTTGGGACGCCGACACCTGTACACCGGAGTTCCGGCCGTACTGGACCCCCGCCAACCCGGCCCGGGACCAGTGCGGTGTGACGGCCATGGTCCTCAACGACCTGCTGGGCGGTGAACTGCTCAGGGGGGAGGTCCTGGTGAACGGCGAGCGCACGGGAGGGATTACGGCCGGTAGAGGGTGATCGAGTTGATCGGCGTCAGATCGGCGTAGACGCCGCGGTCCTGGGCGATGCGTCCGCCGCAGCCCCTGCCGTTGGTGCCGGTGCACAGGCTCGCCGTCGCACCGCCGGTCTGGTTGTTGAGGACCCAGTGCCTGCCGTGCTGGTTGCTCAGGTTGTGGGCCCCGTAGGTCCGGAAGATCAGGCTCGGCTTGACGGCGGGGTTCTGGTTCTGCGGGTAGACGCAGACCGCCCCGTCCGGACACCCTGCCCAGTCGGCCGGCCTGGCCGCGGCCGGGCCGCCGAGCGCCATCACGGCTGCCGCCACGGTCACGAACGCGGCGGCGCCACGGATCATGTTGCGCATGTTCTCCCCCTTGCGGGTCTTGCGTGGTGCTGACGCACTCAGCGTCCCGCCGGGCATGCGCCCCGGTCGACGGGTTTCCCGTTGCCCGTCCGCCACCCGTCCGGGAAACCACCACCGACCGGCCCGGACCCGCCGACACGGTCAACGCCCGGGCCCCGCACACCGGCTCGGCCGGCCTCGCGTCCTACTGGGCGATCGGCGAGACCGCGGTGCAGCCACTGGCGGCGGCCAGGCCCTGGCCCGACTGCTCCGCGATGACCTTGCCCTTGTAGATGATCTTGCAGGTGACCTCGGCGGAGCCGCTCGCGTCGACCGCGCTCGGGAAGACCGTGGGAGGCATGATCCCCCGCAGGGTGACGGTCTTCGACCACGGCACGGTCGGCTTGTCGACGGTCTCCATCTTCGGGTCCAGGGCGGTGCCGCCGCCCGCCGAGAACTTGATGGAGTCGATGCTCTTGCCGGTCACCTCGTACGTGACCTCGTACTGCTCGTTCACCGCGCTGTCGACCTTGTCGACGGTCTCCTTCTTCGCGGCCTCGGTGACCTCGGAGCATCCGGTGAGGCCGAACACGAGGCCGGCGGCGGCGATGGCGGTCATGGTGGTCATGGCGTTGGTACGGATGGGAACTACCCCCAGGGATCACGGCAACAGAACCCGCCTATGATCGTAAAGGGCTGGTAAAGAGTCAAGCGGGGCGGCGGGCGGCGCGACCGGCGCGGTCACCAGGCGGTGAGGTCGACGAGCCGGGAGCAGTGCGGGTCCGCGGCGTCCACCGTCATCCGCGCCTTCTCCGTGATCAGCGACGGCAGGGCCGCGACCAGGGCGGTGACGGCGCCGGACGGCCGCACGTCGGCGGCGGTCACCCCGGGCACCTCCTCGGCGTCCAGGTAGAGACGCAGCCGGTCCGGCGAGAGGAAGAGGAAGCCCCGCAGGAGGGGCCGCGGACATTCCCCGGTGACCGGCTGCGCGAAACCGCGCAGGAGGTTCGGGGCGTCACCCTCCCGCGTGAGCACGACGGGTACGCCGGGTGGTGCGGGTACGACGGGTGGTGCGGGCACGACGCGCGCGACGGGGGCCACGGCCGCGGGGTCCACGTGAACCAGTGTCATGCCCATCACGGAACCGACGCGGTCGCTGGGGTAGATGTGGGTGCCGGTGTTCACCGTGCGCAGGATGCCGATGACGTCGTACGCCGTGACCACTTCGCCGTCGGCCCGGAGGGGGATCTCGTAGGAGACCAGTTGTCGCGGCGTACGGGCGTCCTTGAGGCCGACGGCGATACGGACGGCCGCGGCGGCCCGGGGCGGCGGGAGGACTCCCCGGATGTACTCGGTACCGGTCCGGGCGCCGATGCCGGTGCTGGTGCCCGAGGCGGCGCCGCCTCCGGGCCCGGCGCCCGTATCCGTGACGGCGTCGGCCCGGCCGAGGGGCGCGTGGACATGGGGGAGCAGCAGGCGGGTGATGTCCGCCTGCCACCCGGCGGTCTCTTCGGCCATGGGGGTCACGCGTCGATCCGTTCCGGACATCTGTTCGCACCCTTGCGGCGTGCGGTGACGCCGTCGGTCTCCGGGCCGCGGCCCGCGTCGACTCCGCCTGCGCGGAGGGGCCGGGGAAGGCGGGCCGCGCCGTCGGCGCCGTCGGCCGCCGCAGACACCACCCGCACCGTGAGCATCTTCATCGCGGCAACATGCCACACGAACGCACCCCTTTGACCAGGTCTTGGGTGTTTTTACGTCCTGTGGGTGATGTGCCCCCGACCTGGGCCTCCGCCCTTCACCCCCACGCCCGCCCCACGCCCGCCCCACGCCCACCCCCCACACCCACCCCCCACACCCACCGCTCACCCCCGCCGAGGGCAGCCCTGGACATCATGGTCAGCCTGGGCAACTACCCATAAATACATAGTAGTTGGCCCATCTGCGACGGTAGATTCCAGAGCCCGTCCTCACGACCATTCAGATGGTGAGGTAGGCAGATGTCCGATATCCACACAGGTTCGGAGAAGGTGGCAGCGGCAGGGAACCGGGGGCTCCTCTTCCGGGGGAGCGACATCGAGGAGCTGCACGATCTGATCAGTACACGGTTCGCGCCGAACCACCTGTCGGTCCTGTCCGGCTGTCAGCTCGACGGCAGTTTCCGGCGCGTCCACGAAGGGGCGATCGCCCTGTACGAGCTGGGGTACGGCGCGGAGGTCGACATCGTGCCCGGGGCGCCGCTGGATTTCTACAACGTCCATGTCCCGCTCGCCGGTGGCGGCGCGGTCACCGTGGACGGGGAGGGGCTCTCCCGCCCGCTCAGCATCGTGGGACCACGGCAGAGGCTGTCGATGCGCTGGAACCAGGAGAGCCTGAACCGGGTCCTGATCATCCCGCGTCAGGTGATCGACCGGTCCCTCGCCACCCGGCTCGGGGACGTCCCGCGGCGCCCGCTCGCCTTCGTCCCCGTCCTGGACGAACAGGCGGGTCCGGTACGGGCCTGGCTGAACGTGGTGCGGCACTTCGCCGAGTTCGCCGACTCCGGCCTCGCCGCCCGTTCCCCCCTGGCGACGGGCCACTTCGAACAGCTCGTCGTGGACGGGCTGCTGGACGTGCAGCCCCACATGCTCAGCGACACCGTGGCGGGCCACGGCCCCGCCGCGCTGCCGGGTGCGATCCGCAGGGCCATGGTCTACTGCGCCGAACACGCCCACGAACCCGTCTCGGTGGCCGACATGGCGCGGGCCGCGCGGGTGAGCGTACGGAGCCTGCGGGAGGGGTTCCGCAAGCACCTGGCCACCAGCCCGCTGGCGTACCTGCGGCGCACCCGGCTGGATCTGGCCCGCCGTGACCTCCTCGCCGTCGCCGACGGGCGGGGGTCGGAGACCGTCACCGACGTGGCCCTGCGCTGGGGCTTCACCCACCTGGGCCGGTTCACCGGCCACTACCGCCACGCCTACGGGGAGACCCCCTCCCGGACCCTGCGCCACACCCGCTGAGCCGGCAGCCACCGAGGCCGTTGCGGCGGGCCGGTACGCCGGGTGTCCGTTGTCCGGAAACGTGTCCGTGCGCCGCCGGAAGTGGATAGCCGTACGCACCGCGCCACAGCAATGCTGGAGTTCTGCCGGACCGGTACCCGACGAGGGTGCGGAACCGGCGGGACCGCAGGGTGGAAGAGACGGGGGTTTCTCCTGCGGCGGTACGGGTCCTGCCCATGCCCATGCCCACGCCCATGCCCACGCCCATGCCCATGCCCGGCACCCGGTCCGCACCGCAACGGCTCGGCGTGGCGTGCCTCCGGGCCTGTGCGTCACCACGACAACGGCACACAACAGCACGACAACAGCACGACCGCAGCACGACAACGGGAGGAACTCTTCACATGCGACTCAAGCGCACACTCACGATCGGCGTCTCCGCCTTCGCCCTGTCCCTGGCCACGGTGCCGGTGTCGGCGATGGCGACGGCACAGACGCAGGCACAGACGCAGACGCAGACGCAGACACAGACGCAGACGCAGACACAGACGCAGACAGTCGGGCAGGAGGACAGGGTGTCCACCGGCGCCCCGTCGTCGCTCATGTCCCAGTTGTCGAAGGGGGATGCGACAGGGAACGGGGCTTCCGCCCTGAACCTCCAGGCCGCACCCACCAGCGTGCTCATCGTCAACCAGAGCGGTAAGTGTCTGGAGATCCAGAACTCGTCCACCGCCAACGGCGCACAGGCCCAGCAGTGGTCCTGCAACGGCCAGGCGGGCTCCAAGTGGGAGCTGTTCAGCGCGGGTGGCGGCTCCTACTACATCGTCAATCCCCGGAGCGGCAAGTGTCTGGAGATCCGGAACTCGTCCACCGCCAACGGCGCACGCGCCCAGCAGTGGTCCTGCAACGGCCAGGCGGGCTCCAAGTGGGACCTGTACAACGCGGGTGGCGGCTACCTCCACATCGTCAACGCCAGGAGCGGCAAGTGCCTGGAGATCCAGAACTCCTCCAACGCCAACGGCGCGAACGCCCAGCAGTGGTCCTGCAACGGCCAGGACGGGGCGAAGTGGTACTGAGCCGCTCACCCGGCCGCGGCAGGCACCGAGTGTGAGCCCTGAGATGTGAGGTACGGGCCTGGGCCCGGGTCGTCAGCCGACGGCCCGGGCCCAGGTGGTGACGGCCGCCGTGTCGGCGGGGCGCGGCGGGGCGTCGTAGAGCTGGGCGGCGCCGTCCTCGGGGCGGGACGCCGGGTTGGTGGCCCAGACGTAGGTCTGCCCGACGGTGTACTTCACGCTCTCGCCGTCGGCGCTCTGGGTGATGAGGAGTTCCCCGGCCGCGGCGCCCTTGAGGACCTGTTCCACGCGGACGCGGTAGGTGTCCGAGGGCAGGTCCTCGACGGTGCGCCGGCCGGTGTCCGCGAGGACGGTGCCGGTGAAGACCGCCGTCGCGTCCGGGGCGACCAGCTCCGGGTCGGTGGTGTCGTAGGCGTAGACCGACTCCGCGACGGTGTTCGCGTCGCGGTACCCGGACCAGCCGGCCCAGCCGCCCGCGGTCAGGGCCAGCGCGGCGCTCGCGGCGAGGCCGACGACGATCAGCTTCTTCATGGTCATCCCCACAGCCGGTGGTAGAACGCGCGGTCGTTGTCGGTGACCACGTCGATGCCGTACGCGGCGGCCTCGCCGTTGTCGGCCCACATGATCGAGGAGAGGGTGGCGCTGTCCTTGTGGCAGAAGCCCAGGGCGTGGCCGAGTTCGTGGGTGGCAACGCGGCGCCGGTGGGCGGTCGTTCCCCGGGTGCCCCTGCCGTCCAGGTAGAAGGTGTTCATGGTGATGGTGTCGGTGCCCGGCCGGCCGGACCACCGCGCGAGGGTGTTCTTCCAGTCGCCCGCGCTGCTGCGGGTGTCCTTCCACTCCAGGTCCGCGATCTCGGAGGCGGTGTCGGCACGGAACCTCACCTTCTTGAGGTCGCCACTGGTCCACTGCGCGACCGCGTACGTGCGGGCATCGTCGAACACGGTCTCGTCCTCCCAGGCGATCACAGAGGCGTCGACGGAGGATCTGCCCCGCGAGTCCTGCCCGGAGGGCACGCAGGCAGCGGGTGGCGCAGCCCGCGCGAGGGCGCGCGCGGGCTGCGGAAGGGTCAACAGCACCACGGCGGCGGTCGCCGCCGCCAGTCCGGTCGAGGAGATCGCCACCCGTCCAGGCTACCGCGTGCATCCAGATGGATGCGGAACGTGACAAAGGGGACCCGGAACGGGACCCGAATCCGCTCTCCTGACCGCGCCGGACGGGCCCGGGACCCCGGCACCCCGACCGACCCCGGGCGCGGGTACGAGTACGGGTGCGGGCGCGGGGCAGGCCCCTCCCGGGTGAATCCGGAGCCTTCCCCGCCCCACAGGCCACCGCGCCCTCCCATACTGGCCGCCGCCGGCCCCGCACCGGGGCCGGCGGACCGAGAAGGGGATCGGATGTTGCGTACCGTCATCGACGGCGAGTGGGTGACCCTGCCGGGCACACTGGCCGAGATCCGCGCGGGCCTGGCCCCGGAAGAACTGCCCGTGTTCGAGGAGGAGATCGAGACGGCCGCGCTGGAGGACCTGCCGCGCGTCGCCGCCAGGTGGGCGCTGCCCGCCGGAGCCCGGGAAGCCGATGACGAGCTGTTCGCCCGGCTCTCCGCGGGAGATTGCACCGGGGTCGTGGACAGCGACGGCCACCCGGTGGGGGCCACCCCGTGAGCCGCTGCGCCGTGGCCCACGCCCCGGCCGCCGCCACCGCGCGCAGCGCCATGCCCGCCGGCCTGCGCCGGCGTTTCGACATCGGAAGGGTGAAGCGCGCCGAGACCCCGTACGGTGCGGGCTCCACCCCCACCCCAACCCCCGCGAGCCCTTCCGGGTGCGGTAAGTGAGTGGGAGGATGCGGAGCGTGATGTCACAGAAACCCAGGACTGCCCGCCGGATCGCATCGGGTGTGGGGCGCCGGACCTTTCTCACGCAGGCGGGGGCCGTGGCGACGACCTTCGCCGTCGGGGTGCCCGCCTACGCCACGGACGCGGCCCGGGACGCCGCCACCGCCGACGAGTACGTCGACGTACAACTCCTCAGCATCACCGACCTCCACGGCTACCTCCAGGCCGCCCCCGGCGGGCACTCCGCCATCTACGGCAACGGTGGTCGCCGTTACACCGTCGGGGGCGTCGCCTACCTGGCCGCGCACCTCGAACGGCTGCGCGACGGGCGCCGCAACTCGTTCTTCTTCGCCCCCGGTGACCTCTTCGCGGGGTGGGAGTTCGACGCCAGCGCCTTCGCCGACGAGCCGACCATCGAGGCGCTCAACCGCATGGGGCTGGACTTCGCCACGGCGGGCAACCACGAGTTCGACAAGTCGCCGGACATGATCCGGCGCCACATGGAGCAGGGCGTCCCCTTCCCCGTCGCGGGGCGGGACACCTCCTTCACCGATTCCTCGGGGCGCCGCTTCGCCGGGGCCGACTTCCGCTACTACAGCGCCAACACCGTCTGGGCCGGGTCGGACCGGACCGTCCTGCCGCCGTACAACATCGAGTGGGTGACCACCCGGGACGGGCGGCGGCTGCCGATCGGGTTCATCCACCTCACCGCCCTCGGTTTCGAGTCCTTCCCCGGTTCCTTCCAGCCGGGCCTGTCCACCCTGGACGAGGTCGCCACCGCCGACCGGTACGCGGCGCTGCTCAAGGGGCGCGGGGTCCACGCGATCGTCCTCAGCATGCACGACGGGGCCGTCGCGGGCGCCGACTTCAACAGCGGCTCCGACCCCTCGGGGCCCGCGCTCGACCTGGCGCTGCGGGTCTCCCCCGACATCGACGTGATCGTCACCGGCCACTGGCACACCCGGTTCAACATGATGCTCCCCGACCCCGACGGCGTGCCCCGCCCCTTCGTCGAGGCGGGCTGCTACGGGCAGCTCCTCAACGAGATCAACCTGCGGCTCGACCCGCGCACCGGCAGGGTGGTCCGCGAGCTGACCGTCTCCACCAACCACGCCAACACCCGGGACGTCGCCCCCCATCCGGGGCTCGCGGAGGTCGCCCGGTACTGGGCGGGGCAGGCGGCCGGACGCGAACGCAGCCGGATCGGGCGGCAGACCGGGTCCTTCCTGCGGACCCGCAACGGGGCGGGCGAGAGCACCATGGGTGACCTGGTCGCCGACTGGGCGCTGTGGGCGGGCCGGCGGCCGTCGGACCCGGCCGACAACGGCAACATCCACCCGAACGTCCCGGCGGAACTCTCGGTGATCGCGGTCGCGCCCCGCGTCGGGCAGACGGTCATCGCGGGCGATCTGGTCCACGACGCCTCCTCGGACGGGGCGGTGACCTTCGGTCAGGCGTGGCGGGCGGTGGGGTTCGGCGATCCGGTCGTCGGCGCCTGGGTCACCGGGGAGCAGATCCACCAGGCCCTCGAACAGCAGTGGAGCCTGGGCCCCTCGGGGGAGCTGCGGTTCGCGCCGCTGGCCGTCTCGCACAACGTGCGGTACAGCTTCGACGCGCGGGGCCCGGTCGGCGACCGGGTCGCCCCGGCGGACGTCCTCGTCGACGGCAGGCCGCTGAACCTCGGCCGCCGGTACCGGCTGGCGGCGCCCTCGTACACCTTCCTCGCCTCGGACGGTTATCCCGCGCTCAGCCGCTTCGGAGAGCCCTACCGGCACCAGCGGGACTTCGAGAGCTTCGTCGCGTTCGTCCGTGACCGGAAGGTGCTCTCCCCGCTGCCCCGGGACCGTGTCACGGTCAGGAACGCCGCCCCGGAGGGCTCGGGCGCGGTCGTGGACCCGCCCGTGCACCTGCTGCCCGGGGACGTGCCGGTGCCGCGCCCCGAGGCGGCGATGCTCAGCGCGGGAGGCCCGGCGGGCGCCCGACGGACGGCGGGCGGGTTCCGGCCGCCCTGCTGAGCCGGGCACGGGAACCCGGCCGCGCCACCCTGCTGAGCCGGGTCTCCCGTACCCCTTCTCCCCGGGGGTCGGCGACCCCCGGGGTCCCGCCCGGGACGTCCCGCCCGTCCGGCAGGGTCCGGCCGTCCACGGCTCCCGGGTCGGAGTGACGGTGAGCCGACGCGCGCACGCCGCCGACGGGTGCCGCGAGCAGCACGAGGAACTCGACGTCTCCTTCTTCCCGCTCGGCTTCGCCCCGGACCGGCCGGAACCGCCGTTCCCGGGGCCCCTGCACCTCGTGTACCCGACGGGCCGGGGCGCCCCGCTCACCTGGGCCGTCCATGGCCCGTCCGCCGACCGGACGGTCAAGGGCACCCTGCCCGGCACCTCGTCGGGACACCCCGCCGCGCTCGCGGGGAGCACGGCTTCGGCGGTGCGCTGGGCGTCGCGGGCCCAGGTTCACCCCCGCGTTCGCGGGGAGCACCAGGAACTGACCTGCAGCGTCACGTGGGTGGTAGTGCGTTTTTACTTGCTTTCGCCAATTTGGACATAGCGGACCTTTAATCTCGTTTGTCTGGCGCCGCCGGGCAGATGCGCGGAACCACGCCATAGCCATGGAGCACATTCGCTGGGGACGGGACCTGCGGAAGACCCTGCCGCCCCGTGCCCCGGCCCAGTCCTCGGCGAACCGTACAAACGGTGGCGGCCTCAGACGCACGCGCCGTGCCCCCGCGCGATACCCAACCACGCGGGGGCATGCACAGTCGTGACCAGGCCGGAACCAGCGGAAGGCCAGACGGGCGGCGGACAGGTGGACGGACGCGGCCACCCACCCGGCCGGGCAGACCGTCAGCGACACGCACGGGAAGCGAAAGGGTGGAGAGAAAGCCGGAGGGAGGAGAAGGAGAGCCGTGGAAAGAAACCTCCCTCGTCCGGACACGGTCTAGACCTGCTGCCAGTGGGCCCGGGGCCCCTCCGTTCCGACCTCCAACCGCAGGCGTTCGTACAGCCCGGACAGAGGAAGACCGGCGTACGCGTCGGGCACGTCGATCTGGGTGAACTCCCGGCCCTCCTGGGCAAGGGGGCGCACCCCTACACCGCCCTCGCTGTCGACATCCGCGAGGGCAACGATCTTCCCGTCCCGCTCGTAGACCACATGAACCCGCATCAGACTCTCCCTTGTTGCTCTACTGATCCACGCTGACGGCGCTCAGGATGAAATCCGCGTCCCCGTTCTGGGCCCGGAGCAAGAGGTTCCATCCCACATGGGGCTGTGCGTTGATATCCCAGGCCACCAGCTCCTCCAGAATCTCGATGTACGTGAAGGGACTGCCGAACCCGGTCTGGCCCGCAGCCCAGCGGTTCCAGCTACGTGGCTGGGGGTCGCCGCTGGTGTAGTAGAAACCGAGCCAGGTCTGCTGTCCGGCCGCGAGGAAGATCCGGCCCGTGTAGCGGTGCTGCACGCTTGCCATGAACGTCACCCTTCGTCTGCGTCACCCCCTTCCTGCCCCTTCCGCCGGGCGGCAAATGCGGGCGGAAGCCGCTTTCATGCGGATGACGGAGCGCACTCCGGCGCATGTCCGGCCCACGTACCCACCCCGTACCCACACCCCACACCCACTGGGGTACGACCGCGCCACGGCCAAGGACCGGATCTGCCCGGGTGCCGCCCACCGAACCCGGACCGAGTACCCGGACGAAGACCTTGCCGGACCGTCACTCCTCCTCTGTTCCTCTGCCTTCCGGCAGTTCCACGATCACCAGCGTGCCCGTGCTTCCGGGGCGGACGGCGTGCACGGTTCGCGCGGGCACCATGAACAGTTCGCCCTGCCGCACCGGTATCTCCACACCGTCGACCGTGAGTTCCAGTCGTCCGTCGAGCACGAGCAACGCCTCGGCGGCGGCGTGACTCTCCTCTTCCACCGGCATCTCGTCCATGCGCAGCACTTTCACCCGGGCCTCTCCTACCCGACCCAGCTCACGGGAGTTCCACGCCTCCGCCAGACCGGCCGCAGTCCCCATCAGATCGGTCACACTCATGCCACACCCCTCCCAACGGACGTGCCCAGCCATCTGGGACACGCCCGCGCTCCAAGATCAACGAATGCACTGGAACCTAGCGGCCCGGCGACGGCACATGGTCGACCGTTCGGCAAAGCCTGTCCCGGACCCACTCCGGGCCTGCCGCCCTCACCCGTGCTCTACGTTTGCCCCCTTGCCCGGCGCACGGTCCGAACGAGGCGGCAACCTGGCGGACAAGCTCCCTCAGGTGACCCACGTACGGTGCCGCCTTGGCGACCGGTCGACATGGGACGGCTCGTCCGTGGAACGGGGATGACACATGTCGACTCTCCGCCAACTCACGCTTTATCGTTCTGAGTTACTTCGGCAGATGGCGCCCCAGAACCGACACCAGGAGGGTTTCCCCACCCTGGCCCCCTCACCACGGTGTCGATACGGAAGGCAGAGACGGACCCGCCGCTACTCGAAGACACAGCCCGCCGGCATGAACGGACTTCCCGCTCGGCATACATCACCAGGAAGAACGACGCGGCCATCGGGACCGAAGCCGAGACCGGATGAACGCCCCGGGCCCCGTGCTGAACGGATGAATCGAACAGCACTCCCCTCCCTCCGACCCGAACCTCAGAAGAGAGCCTGACCCTTTCCGAACGGTTTCCGCCCCAGCACCCCGCACTCCGTGGCTAAGGTGTTGACTCGGCAACCACATCAGCACCGCTCAACAAAAGAGAGTTACATCCGTTATGCCCGGATCGGCGCAAGTAAGTAAAAACACCGCACCCTCTTCATAACACTGCAGGTCAGCCTCTGTGGTCCCCGCGCATGCGGGGATGTTCCGGACGCACAGATGCAGGCTGGGGGTGCAGGATCGTGGTCCCCGCGCATGCGGGGATGTTCCGCTGCCCGAAGTACGGCGAGGCGGGGTTACGGGGTGGTCCCCGCGCATGCGGGGATGTTCCCAGGGCCGCCATCTCCCCTGCGTGAGGTTGTGGTCCCCGCGCATGCGAAGAGTCGGGACGGCGGCGGGGTGGGGGTGGGCAGGGGCTGGTCGAGGGGGTTGAGCGTCAGCCAGTCGGTGAGGGGGCGGCGCCCGGGTCCTCGTCGCAGTGGAGCCGCCTGGCGCGCCCACCGGTTCCTCAGGGGCCTTGGGTGGGGCGGGGGACGGTGCTACGGTCGCCCGCGTAGGGGGTCTGGTCCGGGCCCGGCGGCGTTCTGGCGCAGCGGCCAGTGGTTGAGGACGTCGAGCTGCTGGAGGGTGGGGTCCGGCGCGTCCGGTTCGCCGGTGGGGGTGCCGGGGAAGGTGGCCCGGTAGCGGCGCAGTTGTTCGGTGGTGAACGGGGAGCCGGTGTCGAGCCAGGTGTCGTCGTTGCCGTCGAACTTCCCAAGGTCGGAGTAGGTATGAGTGAGGTACGCCAGGTATGAGCGAGGCACGGCGGAGCGGTTCGGGTGCGGTGGGAGGGGAGGCCGGTACCGGGTCCGGGGAGCGGCGGCTGTGGAAGGTGGAGCTGGCCGTCATGGCCACGGAGGCGGAGTGCGATGCGCTCACGGACCGCTTCGTCGAGGTCCTGTGCCCGGACCCCGATCATGAGGGGGACTGTGAGATCCCCTGGGCCATGCACTCCACGGACGGGGCGTCCCTCTCCGCGAAGAAGCGCCGGGCCATGCTGCGGGCGATCGAGGACACCAACCCGTCCTGACCGGAGAGCCGTTGGCCGCCGGTCCGGCCCCGGGGGGTGGGCCGGACCGGCGGCTGTGGCTGCGAACGGGCGGTGCGGGGGCGCGGGGGGGGTGACCGTACGCCGTCACGCGTGATCGGGGGTGAGGGGTACCGTCCTCACGCCTCGTCGGGTGTGGCGGGGCGGAGTGCCTCCTGGATGAGCTGGACGGGGTGCCAGGCGTCGCGCTGGGTGCCGTGGAAGATCTGCTGGCGGCAGGAGACCCCGGTGGCGACCACGACCGTCCGCTCCGGTTCCGCCTCGATCGCGGGGAACAGCCGGTCCGCGCCGACCTGCATGGACACCTCGTAGTGCTCGGCCTCGAAGCCGAAGGAACCGGCCATTCCGCAGCAGCCCGCGTCCAGTTCGACGACCTCGGCGCCCGGGATGCGGCGCAGCAGGGCCATCGTCGCCGCCGTACCCACCTCGGCCTTCTGGTGGCAGTGGCCGTGGAAGAGCAGGCGGCGCCCGCTCAGCCAGGAGTCCTCGCGCAGGAGCAAGGTGCCGTCGTCGATGGCCTCGGTGAGCAGTTCCTCGATCTGGCGGACCCGGCCGGCGATGTCCTGCTGGGCGCTGTCGTTGGGCAGCAGGGCCTTGTGCTCGTCGCGCAGGGTCATCAGGCAGGAGGGTTCGCAGCCGACGACGGGCGAGCCGGGCGGGGTGGTCTCCGCGAGGAGGTGGACCAGTTTGAACGCCTTCTCGTTGGCGTCGTCGAGCAGCCCCTTGGAGAGGCTGGAGCGGCCGCAGCAGCCCCGGCTCTCCAGCCGTACGTCCCAGCCCGCCTGTTCCAGCAGCTCGATGGCGGCCCGGCCGATCTCCGGTTCGGTGTACGTGGTGAAGGAGTCGGCCAGGTAGGTCACGGCGCCGCGCGGCGCCGCCGTGCCGGTGGGCGGGCGGCGGCGGTACCAGCGGACGAGGTTGCGGTGGACGAAGCGGGGCAGGGGCCGCCGGGAGGTGATGCCGAGGAGGCGTTCCATGGGCCCGCGCAGCAGCCCGACACGGACGGGGAGGTTGGAGAGCGGGGCGGTCGCCGAGCCGAGCCGGTTGAGGAACCGGATCGAGCCGAAGATCCGTGAGCGCAGCGGGACTCCGTGCAGGTCGTGGTGGTGGGAGAGGGCCTCGGCCTTGAGCGAGGCCATGTCGACGCCGAGGGGGCACTCGCTCTTGCACGCCTTGCACATCAGGCAGAGGTCGAGGACCTCGTGGAGCCCCTCCTCGCCGAGCGCGGCCTTGGGGTCGGGTTCGGAGAGGGCCTTGACCAGGGCGCCCGCCCGGCCCCGGGTGGAGTCCCGTTCGTCCTTGGTCGCCATGTAGGAGGGGCACATGGTGCCCGCCCCCTCCTTGCGGCACAGGCCGATGTTCATGCAGCGGTCGGCGGCGCCGCGCATGCCGCCGACGACCTCGAAGTCGAGGCGGGTGCGCAGCGGGACGGCCGGGGTCAGGGCCGCGTCGCGCAGGTGCTCGGTCATGGCCGGGGCGTCGACGATCTTGCCCGGGTTCATCCGGTTGTCGGGGTCGAAGATCCGCTTGACCTGGCGCATCGCCTCGTACAGTTCGTCGCCGAACAGTTCGCGGTTGAACTCGCTGCGCGCCAGGCCGTCGCCGTGCTCGCTGGAGTTGACGCCGCCGTACTCGGTGACGAGGTCCTTGATCTCCTCGGCGACGGCCCGCATGGTCTGCTGCTGGGTGGGGTCGGTGAGGTCGAGGAAGGGCCGGATGTGCAGGCAGCCGACGGAGCAGTGTCCGTAGAAGCCCGCCTTGAGTCCGTGGCGGTCCAGGACCTCCTTGAACCGGCGGGTGTAGGCGGGCAGGTGGACCGGGTCGACGGCGGTGTCCTCGACGAAGGCCAGGGGGCGTTTGGTGCCTTCGCTGGCCGCCATGAGCAGGCCGAGGCTGGCTTTGCGCACCTTCATCAGGGCGCCCTGTTCGCCGGGGGTGACGGCCCGGAGGGTGTGGTAGCCGTGGCCGTGGCGCTGCCAGAGCCGGATCAGCCGGTCGAGCCGGGCGAGGAGTTCGCCCTCGTCGTCGCCGCTGAAGGAGACGAAGAGGAGCGCGTCGGGGTCGCCCTGGAGGATGCCGGAGAGCGGGGCGTACTCGATCTTCTGGCGGGAGAGGTCCAGGATCGTCCGGTCCATCAGCTCGACGGCGGCCGGGTCGCAGGCGAGGGCGTCCTCGGTGGCCTCGATGGCTGCGGCGACGGAGGTGAAGTGGCCGACGGCGATGACCGTGCGGGAGGGCTTGGGCACGAGGCCCACGAGGGCGCGGGTGGTGACGGCGAGGGTGCCTTCGGAGCCGACGAGGAAGGTGGCGAGGTCGAAGGGCTCGTCCTCGCGGGCCAGCCGGTCGAGCCGGTAGCCGCCGGCCCGGCGCCAGAAGCGCGGGAATCCCTTGGCGATGGCTTCGCGGTGGGCGCGGACCAGCTCGGGGAGCTGGGCGTGGATGCGGCCTTCGAGGGTGGGGAGCGCGGCCCGGCGCAGCCGTTCGGTCTCGTCCACGGGGCCGAAGCGGGTGAGGCTCGCGTCGGAGAGGACCACGTCCAGGGCGCGGACGTGGTCGATGGTCATGCCGTAGCGCAGGGAGCCGCTGCCCGCCGAGTTGTTGCCGATCATGCCGCCGATGGTGGCGCGGTTGCTGGTGGAGGTGTCGGGGCCGAACATCAGGCCGTGGGGGGCGGCGTCGCGGTTGAGCTGGTCCTGGACGACGCCGGGTTCGACCAGTGCGGTGCGCGCGTCCGGGTCGAGTTCGAGGACGCGGTTCATGTGGAGGGAGAAGTCCAGGACCAGGCCGGGGCCGATGGTCTGTCCGGCGAGGCTGGTGCCGGCGCCGCGCGGGACGATCGGGACGCCGTGCTCGGCGGCGGCGGCCACCGTGGCGCGGACGTCGTCGGGGTGGCGGGGGAAGACGACGCCGAGCGGGGTGATCGCGTACATGCTGGCGTCGCGGGAGTAGAGGTGGCGGGTGTAGTCGTCGCAGCGGATCTCGCCGTCGAGTTCACGGCGCAGCCGTTGTTCGAGGTCGCGGCGGACGCTGTCGTCGGAGGTGGCGGGGGTGCCGTCGCTGGTCGTGGTCATGTGCTGCGGGCTCCAGAGGCCGGGCGGGAACGTCGGGAGGAGTCGGGGCGGGGGGAAGGGAGAGGGAGGGAGCGCGGGTGCGGGGTGGGCTCCGGGGCCCGGACCCGGGCGGTGGCTGAGGGTCCGGGCGGTGGGGTGACGGCCGGGGGGTTCCGGAGGTGGGCCGGGGGTCGTGGGCCGGGGTGGGGCCGGTGGATCGGAGGGGTGGGGCGGCTCGGTCGGGGCCGGTGGTTCAGGGGGTGCGCAGGATGTCCAGGGCGGCGTCCAGGCCGTGCGAGGCCAGGGGGACCCCGGAGAGTTCGAGGCCCATCTGCACGCCGGCCAGGGTCCCGGCGAGCGTCAGGTCGTTGAAGTGGCCCAGGTGCCCGATGCGGAAGACCTTGCCCGCGAGCCGTCCCAGGCCGGCGCCCAGGGACATGTCGAACCGTTCGAGGACGATCTCGCGGACCTTGTCGGCGTCGTGTCCCTCGGGCAGGAGCACGCCGGTGAGGGAGCCGGAGTACTCCCGTTCGTCGGCGCAGAGCACTTCCAGGCCCCAGCCGCGCACCGCCGCCCGGGTGGCGGCGGCGTGCCGGGCGTGCCGGGCGAAGACCTCGGGGAGTCCTTCGGCGGCCAGGAGACGCAGCGCCTCCTCCAGACCGTAGAGGAGGTTGGTGGCCGGGGTGTAGTGGAAGAATCCCTTCCGGTTCGCCTCGATCACCGGCTGCCAGTCCCAGTACGAGCGGGGCAGCCGGGCGGTCTCCGAGGCGCGCAGCGCCTTCTCGCTGACGGCGTTGAAGCTCAGACCGGGCGGCAGCATCAGGCCCTTCTGCGATCCGGCGACCGTGACGTCGACGCCCCAGTCGTCGTGGCGGTAGTCGATGGAGCCGAGCGAGGAGATGGTGTCGACCAGGAGCAGCGCGGGGTGTCCGGCCGCGTCCAGGGCGGCGCGGATCTCGGCGATCCGGCTGGTCACGCCCGTGGAGGTCTCGTTGTGGACCACGCAGACGGCCTTGACGGTGTGCGCGGGGTCGGCGGCGAGCCGGGCGGCGAGGGCCTCCGGGTCGGCGCCGTGGCGCCAGTCGCCGGGGACGAAGTCGACGTCCAGGCCCAGTCCCACGGCCATCGTGCGCCAGAGGGAGGCGAAGTGGCCGGTCTCGAAGCAGAGCACCCGGTCGCCGGGGCTGAGCGTGTTGACGAGTGCGGCCTCCCAGGCGCCGGTGCCCGAGGCCGGGTAGACGATCACGGGGCTCTCGGTGCCGAACACCGGGGACAGTGCGGCGAGCAGGCGGTGGGTCAGTTCGGCGAACTCCGGCCCCCGGTGGTCGATGACGGGAGCCGCCATCGCGCGGAGCACGGAGTCGGGGACGTTGGTGGGGCCGGGGATCTGTAGGAAATGACGGCCGGTCCGAAGGGTCATATCGACGTAACTCCTTCACCATTGTGCCGTGTTACGGCACGGTGTATCGTTTCTCGGCACGGCGGAGCATAAGCGCGCCTCCGGGAGGGAGTCAACGGATGCAGAACGTCCTGAACGCACTTCGGGCCTTGGAAGAGGTGGCGGCACGGCAGCCGATCGGGGTCGCGGAGCTGGCCAGAGCCATGGAACTGCCCAAGAGCACCGCCCAGCGGACCCTGGGGACACTGCATGCCGCGGGGTGGATCCGCCAGACCGGTTCCACCCCCACCCGGTGGGCCCTGA
Source organism: Streptomyces sp. NPDC051567 (assembly GCF_044454165.1). Lineage (NCBI taxonomy): Bacteria > Bacillati > Actinomycetota > Actinomycetes > Kitasatosporales > Streptomycetaceae > Streptomyces > Streptomyces sp. NPDC051567. The sequence continues at coordinate 161,210 of NZ_JBITDK010000007.1, forward strand.
CCACCAAGGCGCTGCTGGTCGGCAGGCGCGCCACGGGTGAGCTGGGGCTGCGGGACGTGGCCGTGCCGGTGATGGAGGAGCTGCGCCGGCGCACCGACGAGACCGTGCACCTGGCCGTGCCCGAGGGGGACCGGGTGATCCTCATCGAGCGGCTGGAGACCAGCCGTCCGGTCCGGATCGTCCTGCCGCTGGGCCAGATCCTGCCGAGCCACGCCTCGGCCAACGGCAAGGCCGTCCTCGCGGCCCGCCCCGCCGGCGCGGTGGACCAGTACATCGCCGCCGGGCTGACCGGCTTCACCGGGGACACGATCACCGAACCGGTGCTGTTCCGCGAGGAGTTGGCGGAGATCCGGCGGCGCGGGTACGCGACCAACGGCGGCGAGTGGCGTACGGACGTCTCGGCCGTCGCGGCGGCCGTGCTCGGCGCGGACGGCCTGCCGGTGGCGAGCATCAGCGTCAACGTGCCGACGAGCCGGATGACCGCGCAGATGAGTGAGAGCCTCGGCGCCCAGGTGGCGGCGGCGGCCCGCGAGGTCGGCGCGGCGCTGGAGCCGCTGCACTCCTTCCGGCACCGCTGAGCGGCACCGCCGAGCGGGGGCGGCGGGGGGGGCGGGCGGAGGCGGGCCCGTGGAGGGTGGGGCCCGTGGAGGGTGGGGCCCGTGGAGGGTGGGCCCGGAGGCCGGTGGCGGGTCCAGGAGGTGAGGGTCCCGGGGTGGCCGGCGTGTGAAACCGCTCGGCACCGTTATCGTCCACACCCTTGACGCTGCGTCGGCGCCGTCAACATACTCGCCACCAATGAAATTCCAGTTCCGCCATACGGAACTGGAATGGTGCGTTTGTGCGATATCACCCCGTCCAGCGGCGCTGATCACACCCCACTGTCCCAACGCCTGCTCCCGGCAGGACCTCCCGGCCGTTCACCGGGCGCGAGGTCCTGTCCGGGGTGACTCCGCATGCCCGCGCACTCGGCCGTCGACCGAAGGCGAGGAAGCCTCGTGTCCGCTCATGTCATTGCCCTGCTCGCACTGGTTCTTGTGTTCGTCATCGCCACCTTCTCCTCTGTCCACATGGGCGTACTGGCTCTGGTCGCCGCCTTCGCGATCGGAACCACGGTCGCCGGGGAAAGCACCGACGACATCTTCGGCGGGTTCCCCGGCGATCTGTTCGTCGTCCTGGTGGGAGTCACCTTCCTGTTCGCCATCGCCACCAGCAACGGCACGGTGGACTGGCTCGTACACGCCGCGACCCGCGCCGTACGCGGCCGGATCGCCCTGATCCCCTGGGTCATGTTCCTGATCACGGCGGCCCTCACGGCGGTGGGTGCCGTCGTCCCCGCGGCGGTGGGCGTCATCGCGCCCATCGGCATGGGGTTCGCCGTCCGCTACCGCATCCGTCCCGTCCTGATGGGGCTGCTGATCATCAACGGCGCGAGCGCGGGAGGGTTCTCCCCCGTCAGCGTGTTCGGCAGCATCACCAACGGCGTGGTCTCCCGCAACGACCTGCCGGGCAGCCCGACCCTGCTGTTCGCCGGGTCGTTCCTCTTCAACGTCCTGCTCAGCGTCGTCGTGTTCCTGCTGTTCGGCGGGCGCCAGCTCATCGGGCGCCGCGCGCACGACATCGCCGTACCGGCCCTCACGGACAAGAGCCCCTCCGCCGCCGCCCCGGAACCTGAACGGGGGCCGGGACCGGGACCGGGTTCAGGCCCAGTTCCCGTTCCAGGTCCGGGCGGTACGCCGGGCCCCGCACCCGCAGGCATCGCCGCCCGGCCCGGCGGGGCGCCCGCGGGCCGGACCTCCACCCTCACCGCGCCCGCCGGAACCCTGCCGGACGGCACACCGGACGGCGCCCCGGCCGCAGACCCCGTACCCGTCGTACGCCTGGACGGCATCCGCGTCCTGACCCTGCTCGGGCTGCTCAGCCTGGTCGTCGGGGCGCTCTTCTTCAAACTGGACGTGGGGCTGATGGCCCTCACCGTGACCGCCGTCCTGGCCTTCGCCTCCCCCGCGAGCGCGAAGGGGGCCGTGGACCGGTGCGCCTGGTCGACCGTACTGCTGGTCTGCGGTGTGGTGACCTTCGTCGGGCTGATGGAGCGGATGGGCACCATCGACTGGCTCGGCAGCAGCGTGGCCTCGATCCAGGCGCCCCTGCTGGGCGCCCTGCTGATCTGCCTGATCGGCGCCTTCGTCTCCGCCTTCGCCTCGACCACCGGCATCCTCGGCGCGCTGATCCCGCTCGCCGTGCCGTTCCTGCTCAGCGGCGAGATCGGGGTGGTGGGCCTGATCACCGCGCTGGCCATCTCCTCGTCCGTCGTCGACTCCTCCCCGCTCTCGACCAGCGGCGCCCTGGTGACGGCGAGTTCCCCGGAGGAGGAGCGTCCACGCGTCTTCCGCAACCTGATGATCTGGGGGCTCAGCATGGCGGTCATCGCCCCCGTGACCACCTGGATGCTGCTGATCGCACCCGGCTGGCTCTGAACCCGGCCCGGCCGGCCCGGCCGGCGGACCGGGCCGGCTCGGTCCGGCGCGGGCCTCCGGGTCCGGTCCGCTCCGGGCCGTCCGGTCCGATCCGGGCCGTCCGGTCCGATCCGGGCCGTCCGGAAGCCGTCCGGAAGCCGTTCGGGTGCATCCGGGCGGCCCCGGCAAGCCGTATGCCCCGTCCGCGGCGAACCATGGGAGAGGACCGCCGCCCGCCGCCCTCCCCCGACGGGCCCCGATCGCTCGTAGGGAGCCCGTGTGAGCACCTCCGGTTGTGGGCCCGCCCGCGCGGTCGAGGAGTGGGACAGCAACTGGTACGCGGCGGCGATCCACGCCCGGCGGGGCGACCTCGCCCTGTGCGACGCCGAGGGCTGGTCCTTCCCCCTGGACCTGGAACGGTGGTGCGCCCGCGCGGACGCCGCCGACCGGGCGGTGCTGCGGCGGTGCACGGCCCCCGTCCTGGACATCGGCTGCGGGGCGGGCCGCCTGGTCGAGGCACTGGCCCGGCGCGGGAGCACCGTCCTCGGGATCGACGTGTGCCCCTCCGCCGTCGCCGCCACGGTCCGCCGGGGCGGCGCCGCCCTGCGCCGCTCGGTCTTCGACCCGCTCCCCGACGAGGGCCGGTGGGGGACCGCCCTGCTCATCGACGGGAACATCGGCATCGGCGGCGACCCGCGCCGGCTCCTCTCCCGCATCCGGGAACTCGTCCACGACCAGGGGCTGTTGCTGGTCGAGGCCGCTCCGGGCGAGGTGGACCAGCGCCGCCGCGTCCGCATCCACGCGGGACACCGGCCGGTGAGCGCCGTCTTCCCCTGGGCCACCGTCGGCGCCACGGCGGTCGGCCGTCACGCGCGCGCCTCGGGGTGGACCGTGGCCGAACGGTGGGCCACGGCCGGGGGCCGTCACTTCGTCACGCTGCGCGCCGCCTCCTGACCCCGCGCGCCACGCCGCAGCGCCCGCGACCCGCGCCACATCCGTACGAGGAGGAGCGCGGCCGAGGCGGCGAACAGGACGGCGGTGATCAGCAGCCAGCGCCCCAGGAACACGTCCTCCGGGAGGGCGGTGGCCGCCGTGTAGCCGTCCACCCGGCGCAGCACGAGCGGCCACCAGACCAGCAGCAGGAGCCCGGCGACGAACGCCGGCACGCGGAGGTGGTTGACGCCCGTACCCACCGCACCCGGCCCCTGACCGGTGGCGGCCCGGACCCCGACCCCACCGCCGCCACCGCCACCACCGCGCCGGCACAGCGCCTGCGCCGCCCGGTCGGTCACCGAGTACAGCGGCAGCAGCACCAGGTCATGGAGTACGGCCGCCCCGGCGAACCAGAGGATCACCCCGAAGGTGTTCCCCCTGAGCAGGCGCAGGCCCGCGTACCCGGCGAGGGCGAAGGAGGCCAGGACGAGCAGCAGGTGGAGCGGGGAGGCCCCGTAGCGACGACGGAAAGCGGACGGCGCGGGCGGGGTGGGAGGGGCGGGTGGACCCGGTGGAACAGGTGGGCCAGGTAGTACGGGCGGGACAGGCGGGACAGGCGGGACAGGCGGGACAGGCGGGACAGGCGACGGTACGGGTGAGGCCGCCGGGCCGGTCGGTTCCTCGGCCGGGCCGGTCATGCCCGCTCCCCGAAGGCCGCAGGGGCTCCGAAGGTGCCGGCGTCCCCGAAGGTGAGTCGGGTCACCCATTTGGTGTTGTGGACGCCGGGCGCGCCGGGGACGATGACGCGGGCCGGGTAGCCGTGGTCGAGGGAGAGGACGGCCCCGTTGACGCGCACGGCGAGGAGCGCGCGGTCGTCGCGCACCTGGTTCTCCCGCAGGACGACCGAGCTGAACGAGCCTCCCCGCTGCACCGATTCCACCAGGAGCGGCGGGGCGTCGGCGTCCCAGCCGACGAGCGCGGCCAGTCTGTTGAGGCGGACCCCGCTCCACCGCTGGTCGGGCGTGGACCAGCCCTCCACGCAGGCGATGGGGAGCGCCGCCTCGGACTGCTCCATGGCGAGCAACTGCGCGCGGGTCAGGACGACTTGGCGGCCCGCGCCGCGTACGGTCAGCCGCCAGGCCGGGCCGATGTCGCTCGGCCGGATGCCGACCGAGGCGGCCGTCTTGTTGATCTGGAAGCCGTTCGGGCCGGAGCCCGGGTCCTGGCCGTGCGGTGCGAGCAGGGCCGTCTGCCGGAACCAGCCGCCCACGCTCTGGCCCACCGTCACCACGAGCAGCGCCACCGAGCCGAGACCGACCATGGCGACCGCGCCCCGGCGGGAGAGCGTCGGCGCCGCCGGCCGGGGCGTGACCAGCCCCGCACCCGTTTCCTCCCCCGGGCCCGCCGGGGGCTCCGCACGTCCGGCGCGGACGGCGCGGACCGCCCTCGGCAGCCGCAGCGCCACGTGCACGACGAAGGCGCTGATGAACACCCATGCCCCGTAGAAGTGCAGGGTGTAGAAGGAGCCCGGGAAGATGTAGTGCAGCTGTACGTTGAGGATGCCGGTGGCGAACTCGAAGCCCGCGCCGCCCACCAGCAGCAACAGGGAGATCCGCTCGACGCCTTGACCGACCGACCGTACGGGGGGCCACTCGAACAGCTTCGGGATGACCGACCAGAGCTTCGCCAGGAGGACGGGGACGAGCACGATCCCCAGCGTGACGTGTGTCCCCTGGGTGAGCCGGTAGAGCCAGTGCGGGGAAGTGGGCCAGGAGAAGAGGTAGAAGCCGAGCCACCCCTTGTCGGGCGTCTGGTCGTTGACGGGCGACAGGTCCGGGTTGTACGCCGCGTACGACAAGAGGCCCGTCAGGAAGAGGACGGTGACGCCGAACAGCAGGATCAGCCCGAACACGGCGGTCAGCCACGGGCCGCGCAGCGGACTCCGCCAGAACTCCGGCCGCGCCGGACCCGGCGGCGGCCCCGCCGTCCTCGCCATCCCGACGAGCGCCCGCACCCGTGCCGTCAGCCCGGACCGCCCGCCACCGGATTCCCCGACCGGAGGTACTGCCGGGCCTGGGGGTTCCGGCTGCTCCGGGGGTTCTGGCTGCTCCGGGGGTGGCCGTGGGGTGTCGTCCGGCTGCTTCCGCCCGCTGCCGCTCGCGTCCACCCGGACACCTCCACACATTCCAGCCCGCATATGCGACTTATCCGGCATAAGCTATCCGGCGCGAGCCGCCAAGGGAACGTGCCGCACCCAAGACACGACCAGCCCCCGTGGCACACCGGACCGGCCCGCTCACTCCCCACCGGCCGAGTCGGTGTGCCGTGTGCGTCAGCAGTGGCAGGTCATGCCGGCGTCGGTGATCTGCGCCGCACCCGAGGGGGTCACTTCCTGCTGAGCCGGGCCCGCGCCGCATCGCGCCGACAACCCCGCCGCGGGCATGGCCGGCGGGGTGCGGAACGTGCTCGGCGGGGAATCCGTCAGCCAGGAAGCGCTGCCGTCAGGTCGACCTCGATCAGCTGTCCCGGATATCCGAGCTGGGCGACCCCCAGCAGGGTGCTCGCGGTCGAGAACGCGGACGCGATGACGGACTCGTTCAGCCGGAACCAGGCCGCCGCCAGCACCTTCTCGTCCGGACTCACCACATAGATCAAGGATTTCACGACGTCTTCGGGACCCGCGCCCACCGCGTTCAGCGCGATGAGGGCGTTGGCCGCCACCTGGTCGATCTGTGCGTCGAGATCCCCCTCGCCGACGACGTCACCGGCGGAATCGAGAGGACACTGCCCGGACAGATAGGCGGTACGGCCCGCCTCGACGACGGTGATGTGGTGGTAGCCGGGGGTGGAGTGGAGCCGGTCGGGGTTGATACGTCGGATCTTGTCGGTCATGGTCCAATTCTGCGCAACCGGACCCCGACACCGCACCCGGTTATCCCCGTGCCCGTGCCCGCGCCCGTGACGCGGTCGGAGAGTACGTCTTCCCCACCCCATCCGGACCGGCCGCAGGTCCGAACCCCCCTCAGGAGAACGCGTCGGGCGTTCCACCGGCGGAGGCGGTCACCATGCTCACCCTGGTCCTGATCGGTTTGCTCGGCGGGCTGATCACCGCGGTCTCCCCGTGCATCCTGCCCGTCCTGCCGGTGGTCTTCCTCGCGGGCGGTCCGGGCACCGAACCGCCTCCGCCACCGGGCGGGGCACGGAACGACACGGCGCAGAACGGCACCACACGGAACAGCACCACACAGAACGGCACGGCGCAGGACGGCCCCGGGGCCGGTGGCGGCGCCGGGGCGCGTGGGGCCGGCGGTGTGCTCCTGGGCGACGCCCCGCCCGTGGCGCCGCCGAAGCCGCCGCGCAACCGGCGCCCGTACGCCGTGGTGGCCGGGCTGGTGATCAGCTTCGGTTTCTTCACCCTGCTCGGGGTCACCATCATCTCGGCGCTCGGGCTGCCCCAGGACGTCCTGCGCTACATCGGCCTGTCGCTCCTGGTCCTGATCGGCCTCGGCCTGATCTTCCCGCCCCTGGAGCGGTTGTTGGAGAAGCCGTTCGCGCGCATTCCGCAGCGGCAGGTGAACAAGGAGGGCAGCGCCTTCGTCCTCGGTCTGGGGCTCGGGCTGCTCTACGTGCCCTGCGCCGGCCCGGTGCTCGCCGCGATCACCGTCGCGGGCGCCCGGGGCGAGATCAACGCGAGCATCGTCGTGCTGACCCTCTCCTTCGCCGTCGGCACCGCGGTCCCGCTGCTCGTCTTCGCCCTCGCCGGCCGCCGCGTCGCCGAGCGGGTCGCGGCCTTCCGGACCCGCGCGCGCACACTGCGGATCGCCGCCGGGGCACTGATGATCCTCCTGGCCCTCGCCCTCGCCTTCGACGCCACCACCGCCCTCCAGCGGGCCCTGCCCGACTACACGTCCGCCGCGCAGCGCAAGGTGGAGGACAACGACACCGCCCGCCAGCAGCTCTCCGGCCTCTCCGACCACACCAACAGCGCACTCTCCCGCTGCGAGGACGGGGTGGACGAGCTGCGCTCCTGCGGGACGGCCCCGCCCCTGGCCGGCATCGCGAAGTGGCTGAACACGCCCGACGGACGCCCCGTCACCCTCGCCTCGCTGCGCGGCAAGGTGGTGCTGATCGACTTCTGGACCTACTCCTGTGTCAACTGCCGGCGCAGCCTGCCCCACATCGAGGCATGGGACCGCGCCTACCGCGACAAGGGCCTCGTCACCATCGGCGTCCACTCCCCCGAGTTCGCCTTCGAGAAGGACCCGGGCAACGTCACCGACCAGGCCCGCGAGCTCGGCGTGACCTATCCCGTCGCCCTCGACAACGACCTCGACACCTGGAACAACTACCGCAACCGGTTCTGGCCCGCCAAGTACCTGATCGACGCGCAGGGCACCGTCCGCCACTTCAGCTTCGGCGAGGGCCGTTACGCCCGGACCGAGGGCCTGATCCGCACCCTCCTGAAGCAGGCCGACCCCGCCGTCCAGCTGCCGCCCGCCACCGGCCGGGCCAACGACAAGCTGACCGCCGACCGCACCCCCGAGACCTACCTCAGCACCCTGCGCATCCGCGGCTACACCGGCACACCCGGCCTGGTCCAGGACAAGGCGACCGCGTACGCCTTCCCCACCGCCGGTCTCCCGCTCGACCGGCTCGCCCTGTCCGGGACGTGGACCGCGGCGTACGAACAGTTCACCGCGGGGCCGGACGCCCGGCTGGCCTTCACCTACCGGGCGAAGAACGCCAACCTCGTCCTCGCCGGGGAGGGCACGGTGACGGTCCTGGTGGACGGCAAGGAGACCAGGACCCTCCAGGTCCACGGCACACCGACGCTCTACCGGCTCACCGACGACTCCTCGGCCCGCCGGGCCACCCTCGAACTCCGCTTCACCCCGGGCCTCCAGGCCTTCGCCTTCACCTTCGGCTGAGCCACCACCGGCGACCCGGCCACCCGGCCACCCGGCCCCCGGCCACGACGGCCCCGGCCGCCCCAGCACCTCAGGCAGCCGGGCCGCGCGGCCGGTCGCTCAGTCGCCGGGCAGCAGCCGCGTCTCGGCGGCCGGCATCCCCTTGGCCCACCAGTGGTCGTAGCGGCGGTAGGCCCGGGGGTCGCGGGGGGCGAGGAACGCGACGAGCGACCTGGCCTCCGAGGCCAGCCCCTCCCACGCATCCCGGGGAAGGGGACGGAAGGCGGTGGCCTCGATCCCCCCGTCGACGGGGCGCCAGACACCGGCGACGTGGCCGTCCACCAGCAGGGTGGGCAGCACGTCGCCGTTCCTGCGCGTCACGTGCTTGCGGTAGTCGGGTGGGATGACGCGGCCCCGGTCGGCGTAGGCCAGCAGGACGCTGTCCCACATCGCCATCAGCCGGGGCGGGGCGGGGGTCTCCCCGGCCGGGCGCGGTGCGCCGGGAACGTCGTACAGCACGGTGCCGTCGGGGCCTGCCAGGTGCTCGACCTCGTCGCCGAGGGCGTGCAGCGCCGCCTTGACCCGGGCCCGCTGGACCAGCGCGAACTGCGCCACGTCCGCCACCGACGCCGGCCCGAACCCCTCCAGGTAGCGGCGGACCAGCGTCCGCAGACCCCTGGCGGCCGCGTCCGGGTCCGTGCCGGAGTGCACCGGCACCGCATCGGGACGCCCCGGCACCGGCACCGGCCCCATGCCCGCCGCCGCGACGTACGACGCCCGGTGCCCGAACGACCAGGGCCCTCCCGTACTCGCGTGCCACAGCGGCGCGTACTGCCGCAGCATCCGCTGCGCCGCCGGGTCCATCCGCGCGCCCAGCCGCTCCGTGAGCCACTGCCCCAGCTCCACGGTGGTCCGCGGCCGGTCGGCGTAGGCCAGCAGCTCCGCGACGAGCACCCCCGTGTCCACGACGGTGAGCCCGGACTCCGTGAAGCGCGCGTCACCGATCCGGGAGCCGCGCAACGTCGGCTCCATGGCCTCCCGGAAGGTCCGGTAGTCGTCGGCGTGGACCGCGTGCAGGGTGAGCCGCATCAGCGTCGCCTTGACGGTCCGCAGTTCGGCGAAGGCCGAGTCGAGCCCGGCCGGGTCGAAGCCGCTCACCCTGTTCCACAGCGCGATGTACGGGGAAACCGGCTGCTGTGCCTGTAGGGCGACCACGCGTCGCACCGCGTCCGCGACGTCGAGCGGCTCGCGTCCGAGCAGCAACTGCCGGGCGAGCGTGGCGCGGTTGAGCTCGTGCGCAGTGATCTTCATACCGGGATTCTTCCCTCCCTCCGGGCCGGGAAAGAAGCCGGGGTGGGGGTGGACGGACCCGGTCAGCGGCCGAGGCGGTAGCGGAGCAGGCGGGAGCGGGCCTCTTCCTCGGTCAGGCCGAGCGCCCTGCCGATCTCCTCCCACGACACCTCGTCGGCCCGGGTGCGGTGGGCGGCGTCGCCGCCGACCCGGCGGACGGTGCGCTCCAGCGCCGCCACCGCCTTCAGCGCGGCGAGCGGCGCGTCGTCGGCCAGCGCGTCGAGCTGCTCCGTGATCCGTTCGAGCAGCACCTCCAGGGCGACGGGCAGCGGCACCGACCGGGACTCGACCTCGCCGACGTGCCGGGTCCAGTCCTCGTAGGGGCCCGAGGTGTCGAAGAGGTACGGGCGGTCCTCGGTGACCCGGGCCCAGTCGAGCGGATGCCGGGAGGGGCCGCGCCAGCCGCACGAGCAGGCACCCCGGAGCCCGGCCGCGAGCGGCGCGCCCATGGTGCCGTCGTACACCCACCAGTCACGGGACGTGTGGACCTCGGGACCGCTCCCGGTGTCGAAGTACCTCGGCCCCGGCTCGGTACCGTCGGGCAGGACGGCCGCCGCCCTGCCCTCGTGGGACGTACCGAACTCCTCGCTCTGCCACCCCATGGCTCCTCCTGCGCTGCTCGGACCGGACGCACCCACGGGAACCGCCTACGGCCACGCCCCCGAAGCCACAGCGCCCCCACCCCGAGAATGCCCCACCCCCACCCCCTCCGCCCCCCAAACACCCGAACCGACCCACCCAACCCCGGCCTTGCCAGCCGCCGTTGACCGACGGCAGGCCCGGAAACACCCCGCGCGGCGCGGGGAGCACGCCCGCCGGGTTCCGTTCACCCTCATCGGCCGGGGACCACCCCCGCAACGCGGGGAGCACCGCCCGCCGGTTAAAAACTTGGTATCCGGTGAGCGGACCATCCCCGCAGCGCGGGGAGCACGATGGTGCCGCGGGCGATCTGTTCCAGGGCTGTGGACCATCCCTGCAGCGCGGGGAGCACCCGGTCGGACCTGGCTCCGTCGAGCCGGGCGTCGGACCACCCCCGCAGCACGGGGAGCACAGGAAGTGAGCTGCGGTGTTGCCTGACCAGCAGGGGGTTTTTGCTTACTTGCTCCGACTCGGACATAACAGGCGCAGCAGGGTGAAGCTCTCCTGAGCATGGTGGCGCCGGGGTGGGCGCCGTGCTCATACCCTGCCATGGGGCGCACGCCTCCGGGGGCGGAATCCGCCCGAAAGGGGGCGAGGAAGTTCTGGCCCGAGCCGGCCGGGGTACCGTCCACCACCGGGGGTGAGGGCGGGTCAGGGTCAGGGTCAGGAAGGGTTGCCGCAAGGCAGTTCGCCGATGCGGGCGAGCACATGGCCGCGCGGGCCCGTGCCTCCGCGCGGGCCCGTGCCGCCGCCCGCGCACCACCACACCGCCGTGTCGCCGTGTTCGACGGCATGAACGCCCAGACCGTGGGCGGCGCACTGCGGCCACACCTTCCGGGTCCGCCTCAGCAGGTCCTCCTGGACGAGGCACGCCACCGCCGCCACCGCCCCGGTCAGGTCGTCGCCCGTGTACGCCTGCACACCGCCGTCGCCGTCGAGCTGCCGGCCGTCGGCCAGTACGACCCCGGCCGCCGGAGGGAAGGTGTCCCGCAGGACCACCAGCCGGGGTTCGCCCACGATCCCGGCCGTGGGCAGGTCCCGGGCGGCGACCCGCAGCGCGAGACGCAGTACGTCCAGGCGTTCCGGTGCCGGCGCGAAGCCCGGGTCGAAGGGTGTCTCCGCCAGAATCCGCCCGGCCAGAGCGGCCATCTCCTGCGGTGTCACCTCGGCGGGGTGACGTTCCACCACCTCCGACACCGCGTCCCCGTCGTGCCCCAGTTCCATCAGCTCGCACGCCAGGTCGACCACGTCCTGCGCGGCGAGCCGCCCTTCCCGTACGCCGACGTACACACGGGCGCTCAGCCGGTCCACCGCAGACTCCGTCTCCACCACCCCAGTATCACCGCAGTACGCCGCAGTATCCCCGCGCACGGGCCCACTGGTCCTGCCCTGCCCTGCCCGGCCCGGCCCGGCCCGGCTCCGACCCTCAGTGGACGACGCTGAAGCTGCGCCACGGGAGGCTGCCGGGCGCCGTCTGGGACGACAGCGAGGTGGCGACGTAGCTCGTACCGGCGTCGGCCACCTTCCGGCAGTTCGGCGTCCGGTACAGGATCACGTCCACCAGGGTGTTGTTGACCACCCCGGTCGCCCCGCGCGGCCCGAGCCGGTGGCAGCCGAGGACCGAGGTGTTCGACAGGGTCACCTCGGTCTTCGCGTCGCGGTGGGTGAAACTGAGGCTGCCCACGGTGCTCCGGCCCAGGCCCGAGCAGCCGGTGGCGGTGAGCAACAGCAGCGCGGCCCCGGTGACCACGCCGATACGCCGGTGATGGGGCATGAGCCGTCCTCGTCTGTGCGCAGGGTTCCTGCCCCCAGCCTGCCGCGCCCCCGCACGGGCGGCATCCGCTACGCGCCCACCTGGACGAACGCCCCCGCGCCCGGACGTAGCACCCGGGCAAGGCGCAAGGAGGGGCGCGGTGTGTCAGTCCTGGGCGCGGGAGGTCACCGGGGCGTCGGTGCGGTCGCCGAGGAACTCGTACCAGCGGCGCTGGAGGCAGACGTAACGGGTGTCGGCCTCGACCAGGTCGAGGAAGGAGTCGACGGTCGCGGCCAGCCGTTCGCCGAGCCCCCGGTCGGTGAGGGTGTCGTCGTCGCCGAAGGCCTGGTGGGCCGCGGCCAGGCTGAACATGTCGGGGTAGACGCGGGCCCCGAGGTGCTCCAGCGGGACGCGCAGTGCCCACAGGCCCCGGTTGCCGCCCACCATGGAGGGTGACGCGGAGACCAGCAGGGCCTGCTTGTCCTTGAACGGCTGGGGGCGCAGCCGCGAGACCCAGTCGACGGCGTTCTTGAGCACACCGGGGACGGAGGCGTTGTACTCGGGCGAGGCGATGACCAGTGCCTGCGCCGCGCCGATCCGCTCGCACAGGGCCAGCGCGCCCGGTGGCAGGCCCTGTTCGGCCTCGGTGTCGCCGTCGTACACCGGCATCGGGAAGTCGCCGATCGCCGCGAGGTCGGCGGTGGCACCGGCCCGGCCGACGAGTTCCGCGACGAGCGCGGCGAGGCGGGCGTTGACCGAGCCGCTGCGGGAGGAACCGGCCAGGACGAGCACGCGCAGCGAGGCGCGGGCGTGCGCGGGCGTGCCGTCGTCGCGGTGCAGGGCCGGATCGGCGGGGAAGAGTTCGTGGTCGGTCGAGGTCACTGCCATCTCCCTTGCCGGTGGACGCCTGCGGCCGACTCTGGGCCGCCCGCTCCCGGCCACGGTCCGGGCACGCGGGGGCACGGCCGGGTGTCGCTCCCGCGTGGGTACGGCGTGGCGTGGCGAAGGGGTCCCGCCGGAGACCGGCGGGACCCCTCGGCGCTGAGGCTCACTCCTGATGTACCAGTGCCGATGTACCGACGCTGATGGATGTACCGGTGCTGATGGATGTACCGGTGCTGATGCCGGCACTGACGATCAGCCGACGGATCGGTTGGTCGGTCGACCGGTCAGTTGACCGTCACGACGACGGGGAGGGACGTGGTCTTGTCGTCCTTGACCCGCAGTTGCTGCTTGCCCTTGGTGTTGAGCTTGGCGTTCAGGGTGTAGGTGTCGTCGTTCTTGACCGTCGTGCTCGCTTTCAGCGTGGTCCATTTGCCGTTGTTCTTGTGCTGGAGCACGACCTTGCTGCCGGGCTTCAGCCCCTTGGCGCGGCCGGTGAAGGTGACGGTGTCACCGGCTTTCACCTCGGTTTTGTTGGCTTTGACGGTGATGACGCTCTTGACGGCCGGGTGCGTGCTGCTGTGCGTGCTCGGCGTGGAGTGCGGGGTCGGAGTGGCCGCGAAGGCCCCGGTCGCCGTGCCGGCGGTCAGCAGGGCGGCGGACAGCACGCCTGCCGCGAGGGTCCGGGCGCAGCGGGTGCGCGGTATGGATTTCAACGTGGGCTCCTGTCTTGACGGGCTCCCCCTCGTGCCGTGCCTGCGGTCTGCACACATCGGCACGGGTCCGAGGCTATCGGCGGGTCCGGGGAACGGCGACCGGGCGCCTTCCCGGCCGCCGCCCCCGCCCGCCCCCGGCTGTGGTTTCCGCAGGCGGGAGCGGTGCCGGGCCGCTTCGGCCCCGCGCGCATTCGGGGGACTTCCCGTACGACGGACGCACGGCAGGACGTGCGACAGGGCACGTGACGGGACGTGCGACGGGACGCACGGTGGGACCGGACCACGGCGGAACCGCTACGGCACCACGGTGTCCGGGCTCAGACGAGCAGGTGGAGCAGATGTGCGCAGGCGGCCTGCTCGCCCGGGTGGCGGGCGATGACCTCGTACAGGCCCCGCTCGTACGCGCCCGTCTCCCACACCCCGTCGGGCGCCCGGCGCAGGAACAGGAAGTCCGTGGGGGTGGGGACCGGTTCGTGGACCCCCTCGATGCGGTAGTAGCCGCCGGCCACCCCCGCCTCGTTCAGTGCCGCGTACAGTTCCCGGCGGTCCATACGGGCTACGCGCCGGCGGGGACGAGGTACTGGTTGTCCAGCAGCCACTTGACGTTCAGCCGCTGGCCCTGGCCGGGGTCGAGGAAGACCGCGTCGAGCTTGATCTGCTGGCCGCCGCCGGGCTGCTCGAACCACGGGGCGATGCTGCCCTGCCACACCCAGAAGGGCTTGGCCACCTTGTAGACCCGGTAGTTGCAGGGGACGGCCGCGTCAACGGTGTTGAGGCTCTGCGGCGGCAGCGCGCGCTTCGCGTACGCGTCACCGGCGGGCGCCAGGTAGCCGCCGTACTCGGAGCCGAAGCGGTCCAGCCGCTGGCCGGGGCGGAGCTCGGCCGGCTTCTTGTCGAGCTGGCCGTTGACCTCACCGAAGCCGTCGTTGGGCGGGTACTTCCAGCTGCCGGTGTCGGCCGGGCCTTCCCAGTACTTCTTCAGGAACGCCTGCGGGGACAGGGCTCCGGTGCGCTTGTACCCCTTCAGGAGCGGGCCCACGGGGGCCTGCCGCTTGTTCGGGAGCCACTGGGGGCCGAGCCGGGCGTCGTCCCGGAACTTCCCGGTGCAGGGCTCGTGCCGGGCGGTGGACGCGGGCGAGCGTTCCTCCGGCTTCGCCGAGGCGCTCGCGGCCGGGGCCGTCACCAGTGCGGCGGTGACGCCGAGCACGGCAAGTACGTTGCGCATACGGTTCATTCAGAGCTCTCCTCGGGTGCTGATGATCAGTCACGGCCGACAAAGAGTAGCTCTCCGCTCACCCACCGCTCGGCAACCGGCCCCCGGTCCCGACACGAGCACCGACGCCGGCACCGGCACCGGCACCGGCACGGCGTCGGCCCCCTCGGGGATCACCGGACGCCGCAGCGCACCGTCCCGCCCCGGACCGGGGCCTCAGCAGGCGGTCGAGGTGTCGCCGTGCGCCTCCAGCAGGGTCCGCAGGGCCGCCGCCAGCGTCGCGCAGGTCCCGCGGTCCAGCGGCGCGAGCAGCTCGGCGTAGTGCCGCAGGTGCTCGGCCATCACCGTCTCGGTGAGTTCACGGCCGCGCTCGGTCAGCCGGATGCGCACCGAGCGGCGGTCCTGTCCGTCACGGACCCGCTCGACCAGGCCCTTGGCCTCCATCCGGTCGATCCGGTTGGTGATCGCGCCCGAGGTCACCATGGCGGCCGGGATGAGGGCGCCGGCGGTCATCGCGTACGGGGGGCCCGAGCGGCGGAG
This sequence comes from Streptomyces sp. NPDC051567, assembly GCF_044454165.1. Lineage (NCBI taxonomy): Bacteria > Bacillati > Actinomycetota > Actinomycetes > Kitasatosporales > Streptomycetaceae > Streptomyces > Streptomyces sp. NPDC051567. Next base: position 176,596 of record NZ_JBITDK010000007.1, read on the forward strand.
GGTGGTGAGGATGTCCAGCTCGCCCACTTCCAGGCCGCGTTCGGCGACGAAGACCTTGAGCTGCTTCTCGATGATCCGGTTCATCCGCTGAATCCGCGCCAGCACCTCGACGGGCCACAGCTCCTCCGTCAGGTCGGGGCGTTCCGCCACCCACTGGCCGACGATGACGTCCACCGCGTCACTCATGACGCTCCTCGCTTCCCAGCGGCCGGCCCGGCCGCCCGCTCTCGTTCGCTTCTCGTTCGCTTCTCGTCCGCCCGGTACCGACCTGAGCCGGTCCGACCTGGTCCGGCTCGATCCGGTCCGGATCGGACCTGGTCCGGCTCGATCCGGTCCGATCCGACTCGGCCCGATCCCGCCTTGCCCGACCTGACGGATTCTGATCCGACCTGACGGACTCAGGGTATCTCAACGTTAAGAAACTTGACGCTGAGAGGGAAGGGTGATTTATTTATCTCAACGTTGAGATGATGAACCTTGAGAAGGATGGAGCGGCCCCATGCCGACCGCAAGCACCCCAGCAACCCGCGTCACCTCCGCCACCAGCGCCGCCGCCTCCGGCAGCACCCCCGCCACCACCCAGGTCACCTCAGGCCGCCCCGCACGCGGACCCGTTCCCGTCTTATGGCTGGCCCTGCTGGCCACCCCCGTCGCCGCCGGGGCCAACTCCCCGGTGCTGATCCTCCCGGACATGGCGCACTCGCTCGGCGTCGGCACCTCCACCGCCGCCTGGCTCGTCGCCGCCTTCGCCTGGGCCATGGCCGTCGGCACCCCGCTGCTGGCCGGGTTCCTGCGCCGCCGGGGCCTCCAGGCCGCGCTGCGGCTCGCCGCAGCGCTCCTGGTCTGCGGCACGGTCCTCGTCGCCGTCTCCCCCTGGCTTCCGCTGACCATGCTCGGCCGCGCCGGACAGGCCGCGGGCGGGGCCGGACTGGTGGCGGCGGCGATGAGCCTCGCCGGGACGGCCCGCCGGATGGGCGTCGTCAGCGCGGGGTTCGGCGTCCTCGGCGCCGCGGGCCCGCTGCTCGGGGCGCAGCTCTCGCAAGCCGTGTCGTGGCGGCTCTCGCTCTCGGTGTCGGTGATCGCGGTCCTGGCCGTACCGGTGGTGAGCCGGTACGCGACGGCGCCGGCGCCCGCGCAGGGCAAGTTCGACGCCCGGGGCGCCGGACTCCTGACGGTCCTGGCCACGGCCCTGGTCCTGCTCCCCTACGCACCCCTGGTCGCACTGGGCTCGGCGGCCGTCGCCGGAGCGGTGCTCGCCCTGCACGTCCGGCGCCACCCCGACGGCTTCGTCCCGCTGCACCTGCTGCGCAAGCCCGTCTTCCTCGTCTCCGCCCTGCTGGCCCTGGTCCTGTCGGGCTCGTACTTCACCCTCCTCTTCTCCGTGCCCCGGCTGCTCACCGACCGGGCGGGCTGGGACGGCGGCGCGGCCGGGGCCGGACAGCTCGTGGCCCTGCTCGCCGGGTCCGTGCTCTCCTGGCTGCTGGCGGCGGCCTCGGCCCGGATGAGTCGGACGGCGGTCCGCGCGGTGCTGATCGGGGCGGGCACGCTGGCCGCGGCCCTCGCGGTCCTCGCCGACCAGGGCCCCCTGCTGCTGGCCGCCACCCTGGGCGCCATCTTCGCCGCCACCGCGGGCAACGCCGTCCTCTCCATGCACGCCGCGTCGGCCGCCCCCGACGCCCAGCGCCCCACCGCGATCGGCCTCTTCGCCCTCTGCTACCAGCTCGGCGGCGCCTTCGGCCCGGCCATCGCCGCCGCCCTGGTCCTCACCACCTGACCGGGAACCGCCGGACCCGCGAACGCCCGGCCCACGAGCGCCGGACCCGCGAGCACCCGGCCCGGAACCCGCACCACCACAGCCCCGCGCGAAGACCCGTACGAAGACCTTCCCGAAGATCCGCACGAAGGCCCCGAGCCCGCCCCGCCGCACGGCGGAGGCGGGCACGAGCATGTCCGGCCCGGGAACGACGGGCCCAGGACAGGAACCGGGCACGGAACCCGGCACGGCACCGGGCACGGAAAAGCCGGGCCCGGCCCCCGCTGGGAGGGGCCGGGCCCGGCTGCCGCGCACACCGCGGTGGCGGGAGGGATCACCTGGAGCCGGGCAGGACCGGGTCAGGCGGCTGCCAGGTGCTCCTCGAAGAACCCGGTCAGCTTGGCCACGGCGGCCGGCACGTACGGGTCCTTGTCGTACAGGTCGATGTGCGTGGCGCCCTCGATCCAGAACAGTTCCTTGGGCTCCTCGGCCTTCTCGATCGCCTCCCGGCTGAAGTACGCCGTGTCCGCCTCCGTACCGGCGATCATCAGCAGCGGGCGCGGGGAGATCAGGTCGATCAGGTCGTAGGAGGAGTACTGGGCGATCTGGTCGACGCTGCGGAACAGGTACCGGTTGCCCGAGTTGGGGTGCTGGGCGCGCGGGGTGCGGTAGTAGTCGTGGCCCTCCCGGTACAGGGTCGGCAGGCCGCTCGCCTCTTCCGCCGTGTCCGGGACGACCGGGTTGTGCCGGAAGACACCGGTGGTGGCCTCGGCGGTACGGGCCACGGCCGCCGCGTCGAGCATGTCCCGCAGGACCTGCCCGTCCTGGCCGCCGCCGAGCCCCTCGCGGAACAGGGCGCTGATGTCCGCCGCGCTGACCGTGGCCACCGCCTTGATCCGGTGGTCGGTGGTCGCCGCGAACGGGACGTAACCGCCGGAGGCGCAGATGCCGAGGGCGCCGATGCGCTCCGGGTCGACCTGGTCGAGCGTGGCGAGGAAGGTCACCGCGCTGCGGATGTCCTCGGCACGGGCGAACGGGTCCTCCAGGCCGCGCGGCTGCCCCTCGCTCTCGCCCTGGTGGGCGGCGTCGAAGGCCAGCGCGACGAATCCCCGGTCGGCCAGGTGACGGGCGTACAGGCCGGCCGTCTGCTCCTTCACCCCGCCGAAGGGGTGCGAGGTGACGACGGCGGGGCGGCGCTCCCCCGCGGCCTGGCCCTCGGGGAGGTAGAGGTCTCCGGCAAGAGCGAGCCCGTTGCTCTGGAATTTCACACTGATCGGCTGCATTCTGATGCCTTTTCCTTCTGCTGCATTTCTTCGATGCTTCTTCGGTACTTCCATGGCGCTCATGCGGAACTTCCGATGTTCTGTGAACACCTTCCGGTCGTTCACGTCCTTCACTTTCACACGCCGCACGGGGGCCGACAAGAGAGAGCCTTTTCCTGGGAAGGGTCGTTCCTGGGAAGGATTCCTCCCCCTCACGGACCCCCGCGCGCCCCTCCCGGAAAGCCCCCCGGCTGCGACACTGGGCCCATGGGTACCACAGCGGACGCGCAACGCAACGAACTCGGCGAATTCCTCCGGGCCCGGCGGTCCGAGCTGACCCCCGCCGACGTGGGGCTGCCCGGCACCGGGGCGTTCCGGCGGGTGCCGGGGCTGCGCCGTGAGGAGGTCGCCCAGCTCGCCGCCATCAGCACGGACTACTACACCCGGGTGGAACAGGGCAGGCTCCGGGCCTCCGAACCGGTGCTGGCCGCCCTCGCACGGGCCCTGCGCCTGGACGGGACCCAGACCGCCTACGTGCGCGGGCTGGCCGTGCGGCGCGGCGGCCGGGCCCCGCGCCGGGCCGCCCAGCGGGTCCGACCGCAGCTGCAACGGCTGCTCGACCAGCTCACCGACGCCCCGGCCATGGTCCTGGGACGGCACATGGACGTTCTGGCCTGGAATTCTCTGGCGGCGGCCCTGATCAAGGATTTCGGCGCCCTTTCCCCGCCGGACCGCAACTACATTCGGCTGGCTTTTCTCGACCCGGACGTGCGCCGCCTTTTCGACGACTGGGAAAGCACCGGCCGCACCTGTGTGGCATACCTGCGCATGGACGCTGTGCAGTATCCGGACGATCCCCGGCTCGCGGCCCTGGTCGGTGAACTGTCCGTGAAGGACACCGATTTCCGCACCTGGTGGGCCGCGCACGACGTCGCCGAGAAGAGCTGCGGGGTCAAGACGTTCCACCATCCCGTCGTCGGACGGCTGACCGTCGACTGGGAGATGCTCGGCTGCACCACCGATCCCGACCAGCAGCTCATGGTCATGACCGCCGCCCCCGGCTCGTCCTCCCAGGAGAGCCTGCGCCTCCTGGCCTCCTGGACCGGTCCGGGCCCCGACCGCGAAGCCCCCCGCGGCCCGGACCTCGACACCTCCCCGGACCCCGGGCGTACGCCGGGCCGTCCCGGCCGGGACACCGCGTAACCGTCCGGGACACCACGTAACCGGCCAGGGGCGCCGCGCGGGGCCGGTCAGGCCGCCTTGGCCAGCAGGGTCCACGGGGCGGGCGCGGCCAGGGCGAGCCGGGGCTTGCGGGCCGCCCAGTGCCGGACGGAGGCCGCCATGACGGCCGCCGGGTCCGCGACCGTGCGCGTCGGCTCGAAGGGCGCGCCCATGCTGGTGTAGCTCTGGAACATCGACAGCAGCCGGACCGCCTGGTTCTGGAAGGGCGAGAGGTACTGGTCGGCGAGGGGCAGGAAGAAACGGTTCCAGCTGTCGCCGGAGACGATCGGCGGGCGCTCGATCGGCGCCACCCCGTGGGCGGCGCGGCACTCGTTCAGGGTGTCGCAGACGACGTCGAGCAGGGAGTCCAGGGTCAGGCTCCCGCTGCCCCCGGCGATCACCTCCGTACGGGGCGCGGCGGGCGGTTCGGCGAGCGCGGCGGCGGCGACCACCGCGCCGACCTCGTCGACGGGGCTGATCTCCGCGTATCCGGCGGGGTCGCCGACGACCACGGCGGCCAGCCCGGAGACGAGGGCCTGGAGGAGGGTGTACGGGCCGGAGAAGCGGGCGATCTCGCCGCTGTGGCGGCGGCCGACGACCAGGGGCGGGCGGACCAGCGTCAGCGGGCCCGGATGCTCTGCCCGGACCACCTCCTCGCACACCGCCTTGGACCACTCGTAGCCGTTGCGGTAGCCCTCGAACTCCTCGCCCCGCAGGTCCTCGGGGTTGCGGACGCCGCCGACGTAGGCGGTGGAGACGTGGACGAGGTGGGTGTCGCGGCCGGCCAGCCGCAGCACCGCGCGCAGCGGTTCGATGTTGGCCTCGGTGGCCTCGGCGCGGCTGAGCGTCCAGCGGGTGGAGGCCGCGCAGTGCACGATCACGTCCCAGTGCCCGGCGAGGGCGGGCGGCGGGGGTTCGGCGCCGATCCGCCAGCGGACCAGCGTGTCGTCCCCGGGCCGCCGGGCGACCCGGGTGAGGTCGTACGCGCCGCCCTGGCCTGCGGCGCGCAGCCGGTCCGCGGTCTCCCGCAGCCGGTGTTCGGTCTCGCTGCCGACCACGCCGCTCGCGCCGGTGAGAAGGATTCGCATGGACATCGTTTCTGGTCGCAGGGCCGGAGTGGAGAGGGGATGGAAAGGGAGACGGGGCTGGGCAGGGGGCGTCGCCGGGTCAGGTCGCGGGGGTGAGGACCAGGCAGGCGTTCTGTCCCCCGAAACCGAAGGAGTTGGACAGGACGGGCCCCACCGGCACCTCGCGGGGGCGGCGGATCACCAGGTCCACCAGGTCCGCCTCCGGGCTGGCGCTGAGGTTGGCGACCGGCGGTACCAGGCCCCGGGCGGCGCAGAGCAGGGCGAGGGCCGCCTCCAGGGCGCCGGAGCCGCCGATGAGGTGGCCGGTGACGCCCTTGACCGAGGTGACCGGCGGTGACTGGCCGCCGAAGCAGCGGTCGACGGCCCGGGCCTCGGCCCGGTCGTTGAGCACGGTCGAGGTCCCGTGGGCGTTGACGTGGACGATGTCGGCGGGGGTCAGCCCGGCGTCGGCGACGGCCCGGCGCATGCACCGGCTCGCTACCTCGCCGTCCTCGTGCGGGGCCACGATGTGGAAGGCGTCGCAGTTGTCGGCGTACCCGGCGATCTCCCCGTAGATCCGCGCGCCCCGGGCCCGCGCCGCGTCCCAGCGTTCCAGGACGAGGACGGCGGCACCCTCGCCCATCACGAACCCGTCCCGGTCCGCGTCGAACGGCCTGCTGGCCAGCGCGGGTTCGGCGTTGCGCGTGGACATGGCCCGCATCTGGGCGAAGGCACCCATCACGACCGTGGTGACGGCCGAGTCCACCCCGCCCGCGACCGCCGCGTCCAGCTCGCCGTGGCGGATGCGCCGGGCGGCCTCCCCGACCGCCGTGGTGCCGCTGGCGCAGGCCGCCGCGTACGTGGTGCACGCGCCCTGGAAGCCGTAGCGCAGGGCCAGGCGGCAGGCCGCAGAGCTGTGCATGGTCCGGGGGACCGTGTGGACCGGCATGTGCCGGGGGTCGTAGCCGTGGCTGAGGGTGACCTCCTCCATGCTGGGCAGGCCGCCGATGCCGGTGCCGATCTGTACGCCCACCCGGTCGGGCGGCAGCAGACCCGCCAGTGCGGCGTCGTCCACGGCGTCGGAGGCGGCGCAGAGCAGGAGCCGGGTCGCCCGGTCGATCTGGCGGGACTCGCGCCGGGTCAGGTAGGCGTCGAGGTCGAACGGCGGCACCAGGCAGGCGAAGTGGACGGGCACGCCCCGTTCGATCAGGTGGTCCACGGTCACGGCGACGGGTTCGGCCTTCAGCACGGTGGTGAAGGCCGCCTCCAGGTCGTTGCCCGCCGGTGACTTGACCCCGATCCCGGTGACGGCGACGCGGTGTCCGCCGCCGGGGTGGCGGCCGTTCACACGCACCCGGCCCCGGCCCCGGCCAGGCGGGCCTCCAGCAGGTCGATGGCGTGGCCGACGTCCTGCGCGCCGGTCAGGTCCGTGACCTCGATCCGCAGCGCCAGGGCCCGTTCCAGCCGGGCCCCGATCTCCATCAGCTCCAGGCTGTCGATGCCGTAGTCGGCGAAGAGGCTGGTCGGTTCCTGGATCTCCTCGACCTCGGTACCGAGCACGTCGGAGATGGTCGTCCTGACCATCAGGGCCAGTTCTTCACGGGTGGGCATGGCCGTCCTTCCTTCCGTTGGTGGTGGTGTGGCGTCCGGTGGTGGTGTGGCGTCCGGCCACGGCCACGGCGCCGTCCAGCGCGGAGAACGCCTCGGCGAGATCCGCCTCGGTGGCGACCAGCGGCGGGAGCAGGCGTACGGTGGCCGGCCGGCCCAGGCAGGGCGAGACCAGCAGCCCGGCGGCGGCCAGCTCCATGACGACCCGCCCGGCGGTCTGCGGGGCGGTGAAGTCGATGCCGCGCAGCAGGCCCCGGCCCCGGACCTCGCGGACGACGCCGGGGTGGCGGGCGCGCAGCCGCTCCAGGGCCTCGTCCAGCAGGTGCGACAGCCGTCTTCCGTGCGGGGCGCGTTCCTCGATGGCGTCCAGGGCGGCGGGCAGCGCGGCGCAGCTGAGCGGGTGGCCGCCGAAGGTCGCGGAGTGCAGGAACGGGTCGGCCGTGAGCGGGGCGTGGAGCCGCTCGGAGCAGACCAGCGCGGAGAGCGGGACGACGCCGCCACCCAGGGGTTTGCCGAGGAGGACGGCGTCGACGGGCAGGCCCTCGGCGAGGGCCACCGACCGCTCCCCGCAGCGGCGGAGCCCGCACTGGATCTCGTCGGCGATCACGAAGGCGCCGGCCGCGGCGGCATCCGCGCACCAGCGGCGCAGGACGTGGAGCGGGAGCGGCACGGCGCCGTTCTCGCCCTGGACGGGTTCGAAGACCAGCGCGGCCACGTCCGCCGAGGCGGTCTCGCGGCGCACGGCGTCCGCGTCGCCGGGGTCCACGTGGACCACGTCCACGGCGCAGCCCAGCAGGCCCGTGCGGTAGAGCGGGCTGTGGGTCAGGGCGAGGGCGCCGAGGGTCTTGCCGTGGAAGCCGCCGCGGACGGCGATCACCCGGGGCCGCCCGGTGGCGAGGCGGGCGAGTTTGACGGCGACCTCGACCACGTCGGCGCCGCCGAGCCCGAGGTAGACCCTGGGCAGGGCGCCGCCCAGGTAGTCGGCGAGGCGGGCGGCGGCCCGCGCGGCGACCGGGTTGGCCAGGCTGCGGGAGGAGACCGGCATGGTGTCGAGCTGCCGGTGGACGGCGTCGGCGACGGCGGGGTGGCGGTGGCCGAGCAGGGTGACGGCGTACGAGCCGAAGTCGAGCATGGACCGGCCGTCGGACAGGGTGATCCGGCACCCCTCGGCGGAGCGCTCCACGGCCCCGCCCCCGGCGAAACTGCCGGTCAGGGCGAGCTTGGGCGAGAGGTGGCGGCGCAACTGGTCGAAGACCTCGGCGGCGGTCGCGGCCTCTGCGGTCGCGGCCTCTGCGGTCGCGGAGTCCGCGGCCGTGGCCTCCCCGGGGGCCGTTTCCGCGCGAGCCGGGGCGGTCATGACGTGGCCCCGGCGGTGACGGGCCGGGAGGCGGCGGGCGGTGCGGGCGGGCCGAGGGGAGCGGGCACGCCCGGCACCCCGCCCAGCAGGCGGTGTTCGAGGGCGGCGAGCATCTGGGCGGCGTTCTCCCGGAAGGCGTCCTCGGCGACCGGGTTGAGCATCTCGGCGAGGAGCGGGATGCCGATGTCGAAGTCGACGTGGAGGGAGACGGTGCTGCCCCCGTCCGGTTCCGCGCGGACGGCCCAGTGACCGGCGAAGGCACCGAGGTCGCCGCTGGTCTGGCGGAAGTCGAAGCGGCGGGCGACCGGGTCGATCACCTCGGCCTCGGTCCACCGGAGCACCGAGCCCTGGAGCCGGACCGACCAGGCGGTGGTGCGGTGGTGTGCGTCGGCCCGGCCGACCAGCGTGACCGAGTCGACGCTGTCCATGCAGTCCGGGTAGCGCTCCACGTCCAGCACCGCCGCCCAGACGGGCTCGGGCGGTGCCGCGATGCGCAGGTCCACTTCAACGCGTGGCATGGGGAAACCTCTCCTGGTCGGGGCCGCCGGACGGCCCGGTCGGGGCACCGGCCGCGGTACTGCTGCTGGTGCTGGTGCTGGTCGCGGTACTCGTCGCGGTACTGGGCGCCGCACCGGCGGCGTCACCCGCCGCGTCACCGGCGGCGTCCGGGCCCAGCGCGGCGGCCAGGGCGGCGGTGAGCGCCGGCGGGAGCAGGCGCCGCAGCACCGCGCGGGGCAGCGGGCGGACATGGGTCATCGCGTGCCACTGCTCGACGAGGACGCAGCCGAGTTCGAGCTTGGGCTCGTAGGTGGTCTGGGCGAAGCGGATGTGGCCGCTGCCCGAGGCGAGGGCCAGCCGGATCGCCTCGTAGTGCACGTTGTGGTAGAGCCGCGCCTCGTGGGCGATGCGGTAGTCGAGGCCGATCCGGGCGCCGGTGGCGCCGGAACCGGCGAAGAAGCAGAGCAGGAAGGCGACGAGGCGTTCCCCCTCGAAGCAGGCGACGAGCCGTCGGCTCAGGCCGTCCTGCGCGTGCACGGCGGCCAGGAAGGAGGCGTCGAGCAGGTCAAGGGTCTGGTCCGCGTGCTCCATCACCTGCCGGTAGAGGGCGAGCATCTGCGGCAGCAGGCAGGAGAACTCGTCGAGGACCTCCAGGCGCAGGCCGCCGCCGCCGAAGGCCCGGAACTTGCGGATCTTGCTACGGGCGTTGCGGCGGGGCTTGGGCGGCAGGGAGGCCACGTACTCCTCGAACGAGGCGTGCCCGAGGCGGAGTTCGGTGTCCGGCAGGCTCGGGACGAAGAAGAACCCGGCCGCTTCGAGGGCGGGGCGCAGCGGGTCCAGGGCGGCGGGGGCGAAGTCCTTGAAGACGACCGTGCCGAGCCGTTCCCGGCGGGCGAAGCCGAGGACGGCGGCGACCAGCAGGCGGCAGACCTCCTCCGGCGGCCGTCCCCCGGCGGCCAGGACGTGGCCCTCGCCCAGGAGGTTGCCGCAGAAGAGCATCGGGACCCGCAGCAGCCGGGGGAGGAACCTGCGCAGGGGGGCCAGCAGCCGTCGTTCGCGCGGGCCGACGATGTCGTCGAGCCGCAGTGCGCGGAAGAGGCAGAGCGGCAGGACGGCCACGGTCCGGCCGCCCCGGCGCACGGCCAGGTAGGCGTAGTCGTCGGGGCCGATGGAGGAGTGTTCCATCGCGCTGAACAGGGCCCGGGACCACATCGGGTCGTCGGCGGGCGCGAGTTGCGCCCAGTCGGCGTCGGGCAGCTCGTCGGCCCGGGAGAGTACGTCGACCCGGTAGCCGGAGGCGTCGTACGGTGCTGCGCCGGAGGCGCCGTAGGGCACTGCTGTCACCTGTTCGCGCTCCTCGGGTCGTCGCTCTGGGGGGGGTGGGCGGTGGGGCGGGCGGCCGGTCCGGCGTCGGGGCGGTTCCGGTCCGACCCAGTCGGGTCCGGTCGGGTCCGGTCGGGTCCGGTCGGGTCCGGTCGGGTCCGGTCCGGCGGTCAGCCGATCCGCAGCGGGGCCCCGTCGAGGAAGCCGCGCAGCGGGCCGGCCATCCGGGCCCGGGACGGCGGGTGGAAGGTGAGGCCGGTGGCGGCGGAGGCCAGGTAGGCGCCGTCGGGCGAGCTGATGAACGCCATGCCGCCGAGCGCGGCGAGGCAGTCACGGGTGGTCCGGGCGATCGCGTCCTGGGCGGCGTACCGGGCGGTGAGCGCGGAGACGAGCAGGGTGTCGTCCCACTCCTCGGCCTCCATCGCGCGGGCCACGGCCTCCACCGCGAGCATCGCGGCGTCCAGGCCCACGGTGAACGGGGTGGGGTCCGTGTCGGCGGCGCCGGGCCGTTCCAGTACGCGGGCGGCGAGGGCACTGGCCACGCCGAGGTAGCCGGCGGTCAGCAGCAGCTCGAACCAGAGGAAACCGGCGGTGTTCAGGGCGTCGGGCACGGCATCGGCGGTGACCTCGGTGACCAGCACCATCTCCGGGTCGAGTTCGACGTCGGTGAGGACGACCCGGTCGCTCTCGGCCCCGGCCAGGACCGGTGTCCCCCAGAACGGCCGCACCTCCACACCGGGCGTCTTCGCCGGGATGAGGGCGATGGCGAGCCGTTCGGTGCCCGTCTCGTCGGCGAGGGCGACGGAGGCGGTCAGCAGGTCCATCGAGCGCGAGAGGCTACAGGGCATCTTGCTGCCGTTGACGACGACCCGGCCGCCCCGGCGTTCGGCGGTGATGTGCGGCCGGAGGATGTTCTGGCCGGTGTTGCCCTCGGCGAAGCCGGAGGCGACCAGCAGCCCGTCCTTCGCGACGGCTTCGAGGAGCGGCGCCTCCGGCCCGTCGCCGTCGCCGGTGGCGTGGGCGGCGGCCTGGACCAGTCCGGCGATCGAGAAGTGGTGCATGGTGGTGGCCACCGCCAGGGACGGGCAGAGCGCCCCGACGGCCCGCTGCACCCGTACGGCCTCCAGCGGGCCCGCGCCCGCGCCGCCGTGGCGCGCGGGCACCAGCAGTCCGGGCCCGCCCGCCTCGCGGAAGGCGGGGATCGCGGGGCTGGGCGCGCGCTCCAGCTCGGCCAGGGGGTACCGGGCGAGCGACGCGTCGAGGCCGGGCATGAACGTCTGGAGCGCGGAGCGTTCCTGGTGCAGGAAGTTCACGGACAGTCCCTTCGGGGGTACGGCGGTGCGGCGGGTGCGGCGGGGCCACGGGCGGCGGCCCGTGGTGGTCCGGGAGGCGGCGGGGCGCGCTACCCGGTGGTGACCAGCGGAAGGTCGTCGAAGGAGCGCAGGCTGACGGAGGCCCGCCGGACGGGCTCCCCGGCCAGGCCCAGTCCCGGGAAGCGGTGGACGAGCCGGCGGACGAGGGCGGCGCCCTCGGACCGGGCCAGGGCCGCCCCGGGGCAGAAGTGCGTCCCGGCGCTGAAGCTCAGGACCCGGGTGCCCTGCCTGCGTACGGTGAACGCGTCCGGATCGGGATGGTGTCCGGGGTCGCGGTTGGCGGCGGTGAGGACGGCGGTCACGCTGGCGCCCTCGGGGACGGTCACGGAGGGCGCCAGCTCCAGCGGCCGGGCGGCGATCCGTTCCGTCATCACCACCGGGGTGTCCCAGCGCAGCGACTCCTCGACGGCGGCGGTGGCGAGGTCCGGGTCCGCGCGGACCAGCGCCAGTTCCCCGGGGTGGGTGAGCAGGGCGAACACCGTCAGGCCGAGCATGCCGGAGGTGGTCTCGAACCCGGCGACGAAGAGGAGGAGCAGGATGTCCACCCGTTCCCGTTCCGTCAGCGGGGTGTCCCCGGGGGCGTGCTGGGTGTGCAGGGCGGAGGCGAAGTCGTCGGCCGGGCGGGCGCGCCGCTCGCGCAGCAGGCCGGTGAAGTACTCGCGCAGGGTGTCCACCGCTCCGTCGGCACGGGCCCAGTCGTCCGCGGTGCGTACGGGTTCCAGCAGGCGGCTGGCGTCCCGGCCCAGCCGGTGGAAGTGCTCCTGATCGGCGCGGGGCACGCCGATCAGCCCGCCGGCCACGGCGACGGGGAGCGGGTCGCCCACCAGTTCCTGGAAGTTGGCGGCGCCGCCGGAGGAGGTGGCCTCGGCGAAGCCGTCGAGGAGTTCCTCGGTGATCTTCTCTACGGTCCGCCGGAGCGCGGCGATCCGCCGGACCCCGAACGCCCTGGCCACCGGCCGCCGCAGCCGGTCGTGGACGGCGCCGTTGCTGCCGAGCAGGGACGAGTAGAAGAAGTCGGCGGCCGGGTGCTCCCGCCAGTCGGGGATGTTCGAGGAGCACCAGGTGAGGTCGGGCACGAGGAACTCGTGGTTCGTGAGCACGGCGTGGCATTCCGCGAAACGCGTCAGGAAATGGGTGTCCAGCGCCTCGCTGCGGTGGATCGGGGCCAGCCGCCTGAGTTCGGCGAACGAAGGGTGAGGGTTCGCCCTGCCCTCCGGGGTGAGAACCGAAAGAAGAACCGACTCCGCGTCCATCAGGGTTCTCAACTTCCGGTTGAAAGGGTTCGGTGGAAAGGGTTCGGTCGGAGGGTTTCGTCCGAGGGGCCGGGTGAAAGGCGTCCGGCCGGAAGAAGCCGCCGGAAGAAGCCGGGTGAAAGGGAAACGTGTTGAAAGGAGCCGAAGGGGGTTGAAGAGGGCCGAAGGGGGTCGAAGGGGGTCGAAGGGGGTTTTCGCAGAACTCGGCGGCACGGTACCGCACTCCGTCGAGGCCCTGCCGGGGCTCCATCGGGCCGGGCGGAGCGCCGCGTACGCCCGGCGGGCGGCTCCCGCCTACGCGGAGGTCCCCGGACGCCCGCGCCGGAAACGGCGGTGGGACGACGCCCTCCGCGTTGACGCACACACTTTCGCCCCGCGCGGGTCCCGCGTCACCCCTCGCCGTCCCCCGTGGTCCTACGTCGCCCCCCGTGGCCCCTCGTCGTCCCGGTCGGCCGGGACCGGCCCGGCGGACCGGACGGGGATCTTGACCACGGAGACGGGAGATCTTGACCAGGAGAGACGGGGGATCTTGACGCAGGAAGTAATTAGCTGCCATATTACTTTCCATGGACAGGCACAAGGAGCACCCGGAGACCCTGGACACCTCGGCCGAGGAGAGTCCGACGCTGGATCAGGCGAGGCGCCAGATCCAGCACTACGGCCTTGACGCCGACCCGCAGGCGGTCCTCGTCGCGGTGCGGCTGATGGCTGCGGGCGCCCGGCTCGGCCAGGCGACGGAGGTCCACTTCTCCCGCTTCGGGCTCTCCACCGGACGCTACCGGCTCCTCGCCGACCTGGAGGACAGCGACGGCGAGAAGTCCCCCTCCCGTCTCGCCGCCGGCCTCGGCGTCTCCCGCGCGACGGTGACCGGACTGGTCGACGCGCTGGAGAAGGAGGGCCTGGTGCTGCGGCGGCCGTCCGCGCAGGACGGGCGCGGCGCGGTGGTCGTGCTGACCGCGCGCGGCGCGCGCCGGCTGCGCGAGCTGGCCCCCGACCACTTCCGCCGCCTCCAGGCGATGGTGGCCGAACTCAGCGTGGCGGAGCGGACGGTCTTCCTCGACCTCCTGTCGCGCGTCACCCGGGGCATCGGCGCACTGACCGAGCCCTAAACCGCAAGCCCCGCACCACGCCGCACCGCACCGGGAGCCCACCACCCGGCACTCCGCACGCCCATATAGTTAGGCACCTAACTATCTCTCCAAGAACACCAAGAAACAGGAACAACAAGAGACAGGGGCATCATGGGAAGGGACATCGTGGGAAGACGCACAAGCGGCCGGACCACCAGGGACCGCGCACCGGCGCGGTTCGTCCTGTGGCGCGAAGTACTGGTGGCCTACGCCTCCCCGGCGCTGACCGCGGGCGCCGGCGGCCTGGCCACAGGGCGGCACGACCTGACGGTGGCCGCCTTCACCTCCATCGCCGGGACCTCCGCGGCCGTCGCCGCCCTCACCGGAGCCCGGCTCCGGCGCACCGGCGGCCGTCCCCGCCGGGCCGCCTCCCTGCCGAAGGCCGTACGGGCCGCAGGTGCGGGCCTGGTGGCGGCGGCCCTCGCGGCCGGGGTCGCCCTGCTCGCCGTCCGGGGCCTGCCGGTGTGGCCCGGCCCGCCCGGCGGACCGTGGCCCGGCCGGCTCGGGCTGGACCTGCCGCTCTCCGCCGCCCTCGCGGCCACCCTCATCACCTGGCGCCACTCCGGGACCGGTCCCGGCACCGACACCGGTCCCGGCATCAGCCCCGGAACCCACCCCACGGAAGGAACCACCGCATGATCGTCGTCATGGGAGCGACCGGAGCCACCGGAAGCGCGCTCCTGGAACGTCTCACCGCACTCGGAGTACCGGCCAGGGCCCTGAGCCGCGACCCCGGACGCCTCCGGGCCCGACTCGACCGCGCCTCCCCGGCACGGCCGGAGCCCCGTACCGGCGCCCCGGCCGGACCAGGGGCAGGGGCGATCGCCGAAGCAGGGGCCGGGACACCGGCAGGGGCGCCGGTCGAGGTCCGGGCCGCCGACGCCGCCGACCCCGCCTCCCTGCGCGCCGCGTTCGCCGGAGCGAGCCAGGTGTTCCTGACCATGGCCAACGGCCCCGCCCAGGTCGCCCTGGAACTCAACGCGGTCACGGCGGCCGTCGAGAGCGGCGTCCGGCACCTCGTCAAACTCTCCGCCCCCGGCGCGGGCCCCGACTCCCCCGTCGCCGTCGCCCGCGGCCACCACACCGTCGAGGAGGCGCTCCGTACGTCGGGAATCCCCCACACCGTCCTGCGTCCCTACGCGTTCATGCAGAAGCTGCTGCTCCTGGCACCGGGGGTGGCCGCGCACGGCACCGTCCACGGAGCCATGGCCGACGCCGGGTGCAACTACATCGACTGCCGTGACATCGCCGACGTGGCCGCCGCCGTCCTGACCCGGCCCGAACTGGCCGGGCACACCTACACCCTCACCGGGGACCGCACCTACAGCCACCCCCAGCTCGTCCGTCTCCTCGGCGACCTGCTGGGACACCGGGTCCGGTACGCCGAGCTGTCCGGACCGGAGCTGCACCGGCACCTCACCGCCACCGCCCGGATGCCCGGCTGGCTCGCCTCGCACGTCGTGGAGATCCAGCGGATGGCCACGACCCACCCCGAGTCGCCCGACGGCACCGTCCCCCGCCTCCTGGGCCGCCCGCCCCGCACCCTGGAGACCTTCCTGCGCGAACACCTCGACCTCTTCCGCCCCGGCCACGTCACCGGCCATGTCACCGGCTACGGTCCCGGTCCGGCCTGACCCTCGCGACGGGCCCGGCGATCCGGTCCTCACCGGTCTTCAGGCGCGGTGACCCCGGTTGCCGAACCTGGTCTCGAAGATCGGGGTGACGACCCGCCGGACGCGCGGCTCGGTCCCGTCGCGCCGGGCTGTTTCCACCGCACGCTCGGCCCTGTCGAGCCACTCCATGTACAGGTCGCCGAACGACGCGTGCGTCCCGTCCGCCCCGAGGAGCGGCACGATGGCGTCGCTCGTCGCCCGGCGGTCGTACCAGACGGCACCCCGCTCGGGACCCGACACGATCAGCAGCACGAACCCGCAGCCGTCGTCGCCGAGGAACACGGCCCCTCTCGTCTGTACCTCATGCAGTTCTTCACACCGCGCGTCCCATGCCCGTGACGCCTTGTCGAAGGCCGAACCGTCACGGAACCTCCCGGGAACCGGCTCCTCGGCGTCCAGGGCACCCCACTCCGCCTCGTACGTGGATCTGGCCGGGAAGGCAGAGGCCAGCGCACCGACGTCGGTGTGGAGGTCGCCCTCCCAGCCCCACCCGTCGGCGCCCCGTCGGCTCAACGGCCGAATCCGGCTCGGCCCTGTCCCCCCGGCACTCACACGGAGCAGGTACTGGCGGTAGTCCTCCGGGAAGACGATGCCCAGCTCCCGCTCCGCGTCGGCCACCTCTGCCTCGGCGAGCGGGGGCGGCCCGGCGGGGGTGCCCCACGCCCGCTCCAAGCGCTGTACGCGCGCCCCGACCCGGCCCCAGTCGATTCCTACGATCATCGCCATGGCCGACCACCCTACGCGGCAGCGACCCCGGCGAACCCGGCCCGGACCACGCCACCCTCCGGCCAAGCCGGAACCGTTCAGCCCGAGCCGCTGAACGTGGGCTCGGCCGGGACCACGGAGGGAGTCGCCATGCCGTTGTTCACCAACCCGATCTCATCCAACTCGACACCACGCACCAGAACACCCGGAAAGTCCTCGAAGAAAGAGAGAGCCTCCGCAATCGCCTCAGTGAGGGTCACGGCCCGGAAGATACAGATGAACCGGGAGTATCCAGGGGCTTCGGCCAGGCCGATGCGGCCGTCGTTGAAACGGTCGAGACCGTCCAAAGTGTCTGACTGCTCCGGGGTGAGCGGGTCTTGCAGACACAGGTTGAAATGCCACTCACGCACAGGTGCGGTGCTTACCGATGAAGACATCGATCTTCTTCGCCTCGTCTCCTGGACTCTGAGGAGTGCAGTGCACTCTGAACTTGTCGTTGCACGGGCAGCAGATGACAGCTCCCCAGTTGTGCCTGTTTCTTTCGTGCTTCACCTTAAGGCCGGCCGCCTCCGCCCTCTTGAGCGCTGCCTCGACGTCCTTCTTCTGATGTCGGTCACCAAGTGCCATACGCATATGACTACTGCGCGCCACACAGGTCCGGGAACCGAACGGCAGGTAGTCACCCGATCGAGAGGAGTGCCACCTGGCCGTTGACCGCCGACCGTGGAGCACCGGCCGTGGAGCACCGGAACGGGACGACGGGACTGGCGCGCCGGGGCATGTCACTCGCGCGGGTGGCCCCGGTGGCGGGGGCGGGGTGGGTGCCGCTTGCTGGAGCCGGGGTGGGAGAGAGCGAGAGGTTCATGGAGGAGTCCACGGGCGGGCGGCTGCGGACGCCGCGGTCCGCCGGGACGGCCGGGGTCGTGTTCGCGGTGCTGCTCGCGGCGGCGATCGTCCTGATGCGGATCGCCATCCCCTCCGGGAACGGCGCCGAGGCGGTCATCGGCCCGGACCGGATCTGGGCGGTGCGGGTGGCGCTGGAGATCGTCCCGTTCGCCGGCATCTCCTTCCTGTGGTTCACGGGCGCCCTGCGCTCCCTGGCCGGTGAGGCGGAGGACCGGTTCGTCGCCACCGTGTTCCTGGGCAGCGGGCTCGTCTTCGTCGCCACCCTGTTCGGCGCCGCCGCCGCGGCGGGCACCGTGCTGGAGGAGTCGGCGCCCTCGGACTTCGGCCGCCACTACGCGTACACCCTGCTGGCCACGTACGGGATGCGGATGGCGGCCGTGTTCGTCTTCACCGCCTCGGCCATCGGGCGGCGCCTCGGCGTCTTCCCGCGCCCGCTCGTCCTGACCGGGTACCTCGCCGGGCTGGTACTGACCGTCGTCGGCTCGGGTGTGCCCTGGTCCGAGCTGGTCTTCCCGGCCTGGGCGCTGCTCGTGAGCCTGCACGTCCTGCGGGCCGGTTCCCGGTCTCGGGCCCCCGCCGAGAGCCCTGCGTAAGGCCCCGCGCCGCGGTGTCCCGGGCGGTGCGGCGGCCCGGCGGGCGGGCGTGCGCCGCCGCGTGCATGCTGGAAGGACGGGTCCGGACGGAGGGGCGGAGGGGGTGAACCGGCCACGGAGAGGCTGATCCCTGATGAGACTTGTCGTCGACCTGAACCGGTGCCAGGGGTACGCGCAGTGTGCCTTCCTCGCGCCCGACGTCTTCTCCATGCACGGTGAGGAATCGCTGCTGTACGACCCGTACGCGGGCGAGGAGCAGCGCGACAGCGTCGACCGGGCCGTCGCGGCCTGCCCGGTCGGGGCGATCTTCGTGGAGGAGGCGGGCGGGGCCGAGCCGTTCCCGCCCCCGGCACCGGCACCGGCCCTGGCCGGGTTCCACGCCCCGGAGGCGCGCGGTGAGCGGTGACGGATCGCTGGAGCGGCTCAGGCGCGAGGGACGCATCGTCGTCGTCGGCGCCTCCCTGGCGGGTCTGCGGGCCGCCGAGACCATGCGCGAGAAGGGCTTCGCCGGTTCGCTGACGCTGATCGGCGACGAGCCGTACGAGCCGTACGACCGGCCCCCGCTCTCCAAGCAGGTGCTGCTGGGCCGGGCGAGGGCGGACCGTACCGCGCTGCCCCGGCGCCGGGAGATCGACGCGCGGTGGCGGCTCGGGGTCCCCGCGACCGGGCTGGACATGGCGGCCCGGCGGGTGCGGCTGGCCGGGGGCGACGAGGTGGAGTACGACCGGCTCCTCATCGCCACCGGGGTCCGGGCCCGGCCGTGGCCGCACGAGGACGAGGCGGCGCTCGACGGGGTCTTCGTCCTGCGCACCCGCGACGACGCCGTCGCGCTGGAGCACCGGCTCGCGGACGGCCCCCGCCGCGTGTTCGTCATCGGGGCCGGTTTCACCGGCTCGGAGATCGCCTCGGCCTGCCGGGAGCGCGGCCTTGCGGTCACCGTCGCCGAACGGGGTGCGGCGCCCCTGGTCGGTGCGCTGGGCGGGGTCGTCGGCGAGGTCGCCGCCGAACTCCACCGCGAGCACGGGGTGGACCTGCGGTGCGGGGTCATGGTGACCGGTCTGGAGGGCGACTCCACGGGGCGGGTCCGGGCCGCGCACCTCTCCGACGGCACCACCGTGGAGACCGACGTGGTGGTCGTCTCCCTGGGCGCCCTGCGCAACACGGAATGGCTGGCCGGTTCCGGGCTGGGCGCCGGGCCCCGGGGCATCGCCTGCGACGCCGGATGCCGGGCCTTCGACATCCGGGGCATCGTCACCGACGACATCTACGTGGCGGGTGACGTGGCCCGCTCCCCGCACGCGCTGTTCGGTTATCAGTTCCTCTCCCTGGAGCACTGGGGCAACGCCGTCGCCCAGGCGGAGACGGCCGCGCACAACATGCTGAGCGAGAGCGTGGACCGCCGCCCCCACCTGTGGGTACCGGCCTTCTGGTCCTCCCAGTTCGGGGTGAACATCAAGTCGGTCGGGGTGCCGTCGATGGGAACGGAGATCCTGATCTCGCAGGGCTCGCGCGACGAGCACCGGTTCACCGGTGTCTACGGGTACCAGGGGCGCGTCATCGCCGCTGTCACCTTCGACCAGTCCCGGTGGCTGCCGTTCTACCAGCGGCTGATCGAGACGACCGCGCCGTTCCCGCCTCCCTTCCCCACCGTGGACCGGCGCCCGGAGGGGCGCCACCCGATGCCCGCCGACTTCCCCGACCCGTCAGTGCCCACGCACGGCCCGACCGTCACCCTCAGCGGATATTCGCCGGCCGACCGGCGGATGACGTTCACCCCCGCGCGGCACTGACCCGCACGCGCCCTCCTTGAGGACTGTCATGACACAAGCGATCCTGCGGCAGATCATCGACTACGCCCACCGGGCCGACCCGTATCCGCTGTACGAGGAGCTCCGCAGGACGCCGGTCTCCCACGACGAGGACGGGCCGTACGTCGTCAGTACCTACTACGAGATCCAGAACCTCCTGCACGACCCCCGGATCAGCTCCGACGCCCGCAACCTGGCCTCGACGGCGGGCGACCCGCTGGCCCAGGCCGGGCAGGAGGAAGAGGAGACTGCCCTGCCGCCGAGCTTCCTGCGGCTCGACCCTCCGGAGCACGACCGGCTCCGCCGGATGACGAACCGGCCCTTCGGTCCACCGCACTCCCCGCGCCGGGTCCACGACATGCGGGGTGAACTCGCGGGCATTGTCTCCGCCCTGATCGACGGCATCGTCGAGACCGGGGACGCCGGGCGGATCGACCTGGTCGACCAGTTCTCCTACCCCTTCCCCGTGACCGTGATCTGCCGGCTGCTGGGTGTGCCGAAGGAGGACGAACCGCGCTTCCACGTCTGGGCGGACACCCTCGCCGCCAGTCTGGACCCCGACCCGGACGCCGATCCCGGCAAGCGTCCCCAGGGTTCGCACGACGCCCGGATGGAGCTGGGCATGTACCTGGCGGGGCTGGTCGAGACGCGGCGCAAGAAGCCCGGCGACGACATGCTCTCCGAGCTGGCGACCGCGCACGGGCCGGACGGCGCCATGACGACGATGGAGGTGCTCAGTACGGCGGCGCTCCTGCTGATCGCGGGCCACGAGACGACCGTCAACCTCATCACCAACGGGATGCTCACCCTGTTGCGGAACCCGGAGGTTCTCCAGCGGCTGCGCGAGGACCCCCGGCTGGCCGTCCCCGTCGTCGAGGAGTTGCTGCGTTTCGAGCCGCCCGTGCAGTTGCTGCCGCAGCGCAGCACGCTCGCCGACATCGAGATCGGCGGGGTCATCATCCCCAAGGGCGCCTCGCTCTGGCTGATCCTGGCCTCCGGCAACCGTGACCCGTTGCGCTTCGGGCACCCGGACCGCTTCGACCCGGACCGTGAGGACATCCAGCATCTGGGGCTCGGCAGCGGTATCCACAGCTGCTTCGGCGCGCCGCTGGCCCGGATGGAGGCCCAGCTCGCGCTGAGCGAACTCGCCCGCAGGCTGGAGAACCCCCGGCTGCTGGAGGACCCGCCCCCGTACCGTCAGAACGCGGTCCTGCGCGGCCCCCGGCACCTGCCGATCGCCTGCGACGGCATCCGTCCCTGACCACCCCTGCCATCCCCACCCCCGCCACCTCCGCCACCCTCACCGCCACTATCGCTGCTACCGCTGCTGCCGCGACCGGCGTGGACGGGGCGCAGGGCGGCACGGCGGGCCCGGTCGGCAGGCCGGGCATGGTGGCAGGGTGCGGGCGGTGGGCGGGGCGAGTGGGCTGGCGGTGCGTCATCTCGATGGTCCTTCCAGGTCGGAGAGGTGGTTCTGATACGACCGTACGCACCGCCCCGCATCACCGGCATCCCTCCACGGAGCTCACCGCGCGCGTAGCTCTGAGGTATCACCGACAGCCGGTCCGGGCCTCAACGAACCCCACCGACACTGTCGGACACATCGGACACATCGGGCATATCGAACCACGGCCTACCACAGACGGCCACAGACGGCCACGGTCAGCGAACCGGGCAGGGGCGGTACCCGGGGCCGCAGCTCCGGGTACCGCCCCTGCCTCGGGAACGGGAGGTGATGCGGGGTCAGGAGAAGGCGAGTTCCGTGACGTCGCCGGACTCCAGGACCCAGGTGGCGCTGAGGCCACCCTCCTTCACGAACGCCTGACCGTTGCCCTTGAGGACACCGATCCGGTTGCCGGAGAGAGCGATCTGGATGACGTTGTCGGATTCCAGAACCCAGTTGGCGCTGAGCCCGCCCTCCTTCACGAACGCCTGACCGTTGTCCTGGAGGACACCGATCCGCTTCTTGGACAGTTCGATCTGGATGATGTTGTCGGCCTCGTGGACCCAGGTGGCGCTGAGGCCACCCTCCTTCACGTGCGCCTGGCCGTCACCCTGGACGACGCCGATCCGGTTGCCCGCCAGGTCGATGTCGATGACGTTCGACGACTCGTGGACCCAGGTGGCGCTGAGGCCACCCTCCTTCACGTAGGCCTCGCCGTTGCCCTTGACGACACCGATGCGGTTGCCCGCCAGTTCCAGGTCCTTGACCCGGCTGGACTCCAGGACCCAGGTGGCGCTGAGGCCGCCCTCCTTCACGTAGGCCTCGCCGTTGTCCTTCAGGACGCCGATCCGGTTGCCCGCGAGCGCGAGCTGCTTGACGTTGTCGGAGACCCGGACCCAGGTGGCGCTGAGGCCGCCTTCCTTGACGTACGCGATGCCGCCGCCGGTGAGGACGCCGATGCGGTTACCGGCCAGCGCGATCTGCTTGACGTTGTCGTTCTCCTTGACCCACGACGCGCTGAGCCCGCCCTCCTTGACGAACGCCTCGCCGGTGGCCTTGACGACGCCGATGCGGTTGCCGCCGTCACCCGAGACGGTGCCGGGCGCGGCCACGGCAGGTGCGGTCAGGACGAGTCCCAGTGCGGTCACCACGGCAGCGACGGCGGACAGCTTCTTGACGTTCACGTTCCACGACCTCCAGAGCGGTACAGGAGCGGCCCGGTCGGACACCAGGCAGCCATGCAACCGAAGTGGAACAGGCGGCGGCGCACCTGCCACGCCCCCCGGAGGCGGGCGGATACCGTGGTTGACGACCCGCACGCGCCGCACCTGGCCCCCACCCACCACCACCGGCGCACGACTACTGCGAGTGACCACCTGTTGGGGTGAGTCGCCGACGCCCGGGAACCGGTCCGGAGCCGGGGAGTCCGGAGTCGGCGAGTCCGAAATCGGTCGGTCCGGAGCCGGGGAGTCCGAAATCGGCGCGGGCCTTCTCCACCATCGTCCGGGCGTGCAGCAGGCCGATCCGCTGAAAGGTCGTGTGCAGGTCGTCGAGTGCGGCTGCGGTCTCGGCGGCCGGGCGGCCCGTGCGCGCCAGGGACTTGACGAGGCCGAGCCGGGCCAGCGCCGCGCCCCGCTGCTCGCCCATCGCCTCGAACTCGGCGTGGGCGGCGCGGTAGACGTCCGCCGCCTGCGGATAACGGCCGTCCCGGTAGAGGACGTTGCCGTACATCTTGCGGTTGTACGCCCAGGCGCTGGTCAGGCGCAGTGTCCGGCAGGTGAGCGCGGCGCGGTCGAGGAGTTCCAGCGCCTGCGCGGTACGGCCCTGCTCGGAGAGGAGGTCGGCGATGCCGCGCAGGGCCCAGGCGTGACCGGCCCGGTAGTCCGCCTCGTCCGCCACCTCGGCCGCTTCGTGGAAGAGGGTCAGCGCGTGCTCGGGGGCGCCGGTGTTGCGGTGGATCTGGGCGATGCCGAGCAGGGCCCAGACCGCGTGCTCCGCGTCCCCGCGCGCCCGGGAGAGGTCCAGCTCCTCCTGGTGCAGGGCGAGGACGGCCGGATAGTCGCCGCGGATACGGCCCGTCTCGGCGTATCCCGCCCGCGCGTAGCCCAGTACGTCGGCGTCCCCGCTCCGCCTGGCCCGGCCGACCGCCGCCCGGAGCCAGCGCTGCGACAGGGCGAGCGCGCCGCGCTGGCGGGCCAGGGTGCCGCCGCACCACAGGGCCCAGGCCATGCCCGCGTGGTCGTCGAGCCTGCGGGCGGCCCGGAAGCTGGCCTTCCATGCCCGCTCGGACTCCGCGATCTGCCCGAGCCGGCGGTGGGCCTCGGCGAGGGCGAGTTCGGCGTCCGCCAGCGCGCGCACCGAGCCGGACTCCAGAGCCCGTCGCCGGTGGCGGACCGCGACGTCCAGAACCTGGTCGAAGGGCGAATTGCCCGTCAGCTCCGTACGCAGCGCGCCCCGGTACAACGGGAGCGGGGCACTGTGTCGCGACATCGAGGGATTCTCCCCATTACATGAAGGTCAGGACGGAAAGTGGAGCGAAAACGAAGACGGGAACGGAATACAGGAACAGGAACAGGAACGGGGACGGGGACGGGGACGGGAATGCGTGCGGGGACGGGAGTGGCGGGGGAATGCGGAACGTTCCTGCGGCCCGCACAGCCCACCGCACCGGACCGGCACGCCCCAAGCACGGATGCACACGTACGCGGAGTTCCGCTCACGCCCTTCACGCCCTGAGCACCGGAAGACCGTAGCCGCCCCGCGTGGGTGGAAGGGCCCGACCTGACACATTCCAGCCACCCTCGGCCGGAATTCGGCGCAAACCCTCCCCCGCGCATCGAACGCCTCCCCCTGACCAGCGGTTTCACCATCATCGCGGGTGACGGGCCCACCACAGGGCGGGACAGGACCGGGCCGGTGGTCCGGGTGGCGGCGGAAGAGTGAATTCCGCGTGTTCCACGGGCGCCGGGACACCCGGCTTCACATGATCGTGCACAGGTTCCCGCACCTGGCGGAAGGTGAAAGAGATCAAGGATCGAGGCCCCCGTGCGCGTACGTTTCCCGGTGCCCACCGCCCTGGCCGCCCTGGCCGCCCTGCTGCTGGCACGGCACTGACCGCGCCCGCCGACGCCACCCCCCGGCGGGCGACCGCGCCGGCCCGGGTCGCCGACGCCTGTCCCGGCGGTCAGTGGCAGATCAAGCCGGACAGCCAGAAGTACACGCTGGGGGCGACCTGGGCCAACGCGAGGTGGTTCGTCGAGCAGGGCACGTGGGGCGTATCTGCGGCACGCCGACCAAGGTGTACGAGGGCACGTTCGTGCACTACACGGGCGAGGACCACAAGACGACCGGCTGGGCCGAGGGTTCCGGGGGCACGCGGCTGCGCTTCTTCCAGCTCGGCCACGACTGGTACGAGAACGGCAGGCTGGTCTCGATCGTGGAGTTCCCGGCCGACCGGAAGGAGTGCCCGGCCGACACGCTCTGCCTGTACCGCGGCTTCGACTACGCGGACGGCGGGTACTGGGTCTCCGGCACGCCGAACATCCCCCACCTGGCCTGGTTCGGGTTCAACGACGTCCTGTCGTCCTGGGCCAACAACACCGGCCGGGACTACTGCTGGTACAGCGACAGCGACAGCGACAGCGACAACGACTACGGCGGCAGCCAGCGGCTGATGCACGCCGGTCAGAGCGACCGCGCGCTGACCGGCGAGCACCAGAACGACGAGGCCAGCTCCGTCCGCGCCGCCACGACCGGCGCGGACGGCAGCTCCACCTGCTGACCTGACCGAACCGGCCCCGCGCCCGGGAAGTCCGGCCGGGTGGCGACGGCGGGCTACGCCTCGTACCCGGCCAGGATGCGGTCGGCGGCGTAGTGCGGACACGACGAGCGGTGCCAGGTCACGGTCAGGCACTCCGCGCGGGCGCTGACCGTGCGCGCCTCACCGTCGAACGGGCCCGCCTTGCAGTACGGACACAGCAGGGTCTCCCGCTTCAGTTCCTCGCTCACCCGTCCGCTCCTTCCCCGGCAGGGCGCCTCGGCGCCCGCGCGACCAGCCCTTCGGGCCTCCCCTGCCCCGGAGCCTCCCACGCGCCCCCGCCCCGGCCCAGGGGGACACGGGACACGATCCGGCCCCGGCCCGCGCCCGCCCTTTCCCGGCCCGCCCGGCGGGGGAAGGGCCGCGCGGAGGACCCGGCGCGGCGCGACCCTGCGGACGGCCGTCGTGGTCGTGGTCGTGACCGTGGTGGCGGCGGTGGCCGGACATCCGGGTGTCGCTGGACGGGACGGACGGGCCGGGAGGGCCTGGAGGGCCGCGACCGGACGGCGGCAGTGACGGTGAGGGCACCGGTGACAGCCACGGCGACGGCGCCCTCGTCCACCAGGTGATCCCGCCCGTCCCCCACCGGAAGCCCCCTTCGCGCCGGGAGCCCCTTCGCTCCGGAGAGAAACCTACCGAAGACCCTGCGGCCGACCCTGCTCTTTCGGCCACCGCACATACCCCGCACCACCACGCCCCGGAACCACCCGCAACCTCCCAACCAACCCTCTTGGCAAGGTTTTTGAGTTTCCGTCATGTCACGTTCCACCCGATGGTGGGGCGGCCCTGGCCCCTACGGCGTGTTCCCGGACAGGAGCGGAAGACGGACGACACGATGGCCCCGCACCGAGCCGGTACCCCTGGGGTACCGGTACCCCGGTCCGGTCCGGTCCGGTCCGATCCGCCTCGCCCCCGTCCACAAGGAGCAAGAAGATGTCCGTACGCACCGTTCTGGCCGCCCTGGCTTCGGCCGCCGTCGCGAGCAGCCTCTCCGTGGCCGCGCCGTTGCCCGCCTCGGCGTCCCCCGGCAGCGGGGCCCTGGCGGCCTCGTTCGTCGTCAGCCAGGCGCAGTTCGACACGATGTTCCCGGGCCGGAACTCCTTCTACACCTACAAGGGGCTGACGGACGCCCTGGGCGCCTACCCGGCCTTCGCCACCTCCGGCAGCGACACGGTCAAGAAGCGCGAGGCGGCGGCCTTCCTCGCCAACGTCAGCCACGAGACCGGCGGCCTGAAGTACGTCGTCGAGCAGAACACCGCCAACTACAGCCACTACTGCGACAAGTCCCAGTCCTACGGGTGTCCGGCCGGCACCAGCGCGTACTACGGGCGCGGGCCGCTCCAGCTGAGCTGGAACTTCAACTACAAGGCCGCGGGCGACGCCCTCCACATCGACCTGCTGAACGACCCGTACAAGGTGGAGAGGGACCCGGCCGTCTCGTGGAAGACCGGCCTGTGGTTCTGGAACACGCAGAAGGGCGCGGGCACCATGACCGCGCACGACGCGATGGTGCAGAACAGGGGGTTCGGGGAGACGATCCGCAGCATCAACGGCGCCCTGGAGTGCAACGGCAAGAACCCCGACGAGCGCCAGGACCGCATCAACCTCTACAAGAAGTTCGTGGGCGTCCTGGGCACCGACGCCGGGGGCAACCTCTCCTGCTGAGGCGGTAGCCGTACGCCCGGCCCCCGCGGCCGGGAACGGCGAGGGGGGCGGGCCACACCCACCCAGTACGTCCCGCCCCCTTCGCTTGACCGGGCCGGGCCGGGCCGGGCGTGAGGTCAGGGCAGCGGGCCGTAGAGCACGTTGCCCGCCGCGTCCGCCGCGTCGCTCATGCAGTAGTCACGGAACGCCGAGAGCAGCTCGCTCACGTCCAGCGTGCCGCTGCCGTCCGTGTCCAGGAGCCGGAAGGCGGTGGCGCGGTTCTCGTCCTGGGTGCGGAGGACGCGCTGCCGGGTCTGGAACTCCTTCTCGTCGACGACGCCGACGGTATCGGTATCGGTGTCCGTGTCCGTGTCCGTGTCGGTATCGGTATCGGTGTCGGTGTCGAGCAGGTCGCAGATGGCGCGGATCAGCGGTGCGAAAGCGGTCTCGAAACCGGCGTCGGAGCCGATGAAGGCGCCCTTCATGCCCGCGCCGTACTCCGCGCGGCCGAGCCGCCTGCCCCGTCCGCGTCGGCCAGGCGGTGGTCGGGCGGAAGGCGGCCCCAGGCGGGCTGGACCCGCCGGGCCAGGCGCAGGGCGGTACGGGCCTGCGCCTCGGTGGAGGCGGCGCCGGCGCGGCCGTGGTCGAGGCGGGCCTGGAGCGCCATGCCCTGGTAGAGGTCGGCGAGCATGGCGCCGGTACGGGGCCAGTGGACCCGGCGCGAGCCGGGCTCGGCCCGGTCGCCGAGGAGTACGGGGCAGGAGAGCGCGGGCCGATCATCGAGCTATCGGGCTCGTGGCGGACGACCGCAGGCCATCCGGCCGTACCCGGACCGGCTTCGCCGGAACGAGTGGAGTGTGCGGTCGGCCGAAAGCCGCCTTGTGCCGGGGGCTGCCGGAACACAAGAGGCCCGGGGACCGGCGGCGGCGGGAGGCCCTCCCCGTCACGGGCAAGGTCATGGTCATGGTCACGCTCCCCGTCACGGTCACGGTGTGGGCGTACGGGGCCACGCGGGCCGGTGCTCGCGCACGGCGACCGCGCGAGGCTCCGCAGACGGCCGGGCCGGCGCCGGGCAGCCGGGCGGGCGCGCACGGAACCGCCGGGCTGGGGGCGCGGGGCGACCGGGCGGAGGGATCGTTTCTCCGCTGGCCGTCCTCCCGCGCATACCGGCCACGGCACCGCGGGCCCGGTCGTCGCTCGTTCGGGTCGTCCTCACTCAACTGGCCTATGGGGCAACGGATTTCAGGCGGCGTCGCTGCGATGATCCCCCTCGCCCGGCGGCCCTGCCGCCCCGTTCCCAGAGAGGCCCCCGATGACGTCCGAAGCCTGGCTCCCCCGCATCACGGCGATCTTCCGCTCCTACGACCTGGACGGGGACGGCCAGCTCGGCCGTGACGACCTGATCGCGTACGCCGGACGGATCGCCGAGAACCTCACCGACCCCGGCGACACCCGGCGCCGCGCGGCCCTCTACGACGTGTACGCGGAGCTGTGGACCCAGCTCGCGGCCGTCTCCGACACCGACCGGGGCGGGCGGATCAGCGAGCAGGAGTTCGTCGCCGCGACCGCCCGCGGGGCCTTCGACGCCGACCCGCACTTCCGTGACTCCACCCTGCGCGCCCTGGACTGCCTGGCCGACGCCCTCGACCGGGACGGCGACGGGACCATCGACCCGGCGGAGTACGAGCGGATCTTCGGCGCCACCGGCCTCGACCGTGACACCTCCGCCCTCGCCTTCGAGACCGTCGACGCCGACGGCGACGGCCGCATCACCCGGGCCGAACTGCGGGCCGCCGCCGTGCACCTGTACCCGCTGGCCGACCCGGCGTGGCTGACCGGGGACACCGCCCCGGCCGGGGGGCCGCGCGGGATCGCGCTGGTCGCCCACGACACCCGCAAGGCCGACCTGCTGGCCTGGACCGAGCGCCGGGCCGCCGAGCTCGGACGGCACCGGCTCTACGGCACCGGCACCACGGGCACGCTCATCAACCGGAAGCTGGGGCTCCCGGTCATCCCGCTGCGCAGCGGCCCGCTCGGCGGCGACCAGCAGATCGGCGCGCTCGTCACGAGCGGCGACATCGACCTCCTGATCTTCTTCTACGACCCGCTCAGCGCCCACCCGCACGGTGACGACGTCCGCGCCCTGATCCGGCTGGCGGCGCTCGCCAACATCCCCATCGCCCTCAACGCGGCCACCGCCGACGCGCTGATCGCCAGTGTGGGCGCGCAGATCCCCGGGCAGTCGGCGGCGCCCGTGCCCGCGTCGCAGGCATCGTCGGACGTGTCGTCGGAGGCGTCCGTCCCCGCCTGAGCCGCCACGCCCGGGAAACGGGCCCGGTGGCTTCTCCCTGCCCCGGGCCGTCCTCGTACCCACCCCCTCCCGGCCGGTCCGGTCCGCACCGCACCGGTCCGGTCCGGTCCGGTCCGCACCGGTTCAGTCCGCCGCGTCCGCGAGGCGGCGCAGCAGGGGGCCCGCCGCGAGGAGGCGGCGGACCTCCTGCGGCCGCAGCGCGGCGAGGCGCCGGGAGAACTCCTCGGACTCGCCGCGCGCGACGACGGCCAGGACGGCGGCGCCCCGCTCCGTGGGCAGAACACGGCTGGCCCGGCCGTCCGCCGGGTCGCGCTCGCGGCGGATCAGGCCCGCCGCCTCCAGGACGAGGACGGCGGAGGTGGCGGTCGGCTGGGAGCAGGGCACCCAGCCCGCGATCTCCCCGATGCGGGCCTCGCCCCGCTGCGCCAGCAGGGCGAGGACGGCGATGTGGGTGGGCCGCAGACCTCCCGTCCTGGCGGCCCCACGCAGACTCCGGGTCAGCCGGTGGAGGGAGATCACCCATTCCAGTGCCTCTTCGTCACCCACCGCCGCCGCCCGGCCCGTCACTCGCCCCGTCGCGCGTTCCATCACTCGGTCCGGGCCGGTCAGGAGAGCTGGACGGTGGGCGAGTACATGTCCAGCCAGACGGCCAGGTCCAGGGCCCTTTCGAGGCCGCGCCGGGACGCCTGGGTGATCTGCGGGGCCTCGTGGTCGGCGGCCCGCCGGAGCCGGTCGCGGTCGACCAGGCCGAAGACGGGGTGCGAGGGCCGGGCGAGGAGTTCCCTGGCCTGTTCCTGGAGCGCGACCGCGTACCCCGGGTCCTGGGTGGACGGGTAGGGGCTCTTGACCCTGTCGTACACCGACCGTGGCAGGAGGTCCGCGGTGGCCTCGCGCAGCAGGCTCTTCTCCCGTCCGTCGAAGGACTTCAGCGACCAGGGTGTGTTGTAGACGTACTCGACCAGCCGGTGGTCGCAGAAGGGCACCCGCACCTCCAGTCCGACCGCCATGCTCATACGGTCCTTGCGGTCGAGCAGGATCCGGACGAAGCGGGTCAGGTGCAGGTAGCAGATCGTGCGCATCCGGAACTCGAAGTCGCTCTCCCCGTCGAGCCGTTCCACCTCCCCGGCCGCGCGGTCGTAGCTGTCCTGGATGTAGGTGTCCAGGTCAAGGGCGGTGGTGAGCGCGGGATCGAGGATGTCGCCGTCGTCGCCGAAGTCCCTCTCGAAGCCGACGAGCCACGGGAAGGTGGTGGCCCGGCGGGCCTCCTCGTCGAAGAACTGCTTGTACCCGCCGAAGACCTCGTCGGCCGATTCGCCCGAGAGGGCGACGGTGGAGTGCCGGCGGATCTCCTTGAAGAGCAGGTAGAGCGAGGTGTCCATGTCGCCCATGCCCGAGGGGATGTCCCGGGCCCGGATGACATGTGCGCGGATCTCCGGATCGGCCAGGGCGGTGGAGTCCAGCACGATGTCCCGGTGTTCGGTGCCGGAGGCGCGGGCCAGGTCGTGCACGTACGGGGTGTCGGGGGTGGCGCGCAGCTCGTCGGCCACGAAGTTCTCGGTGCGGCCGACGAAGTCGACGGCGAAGCTGCGTACGGTCTCACCCCGTTCGGCCAGTTGCCGGGCGGCCAGCGCGGTCATGGCCGAGGAGTCCAGGCCGCCGGAGAGCAGGGTACAGCGCGGCACGTCGGAGACGAGCTGGCGGCGGACGATGTCTTCGAGCAGGTCACGGACGTGTGCGATCGAGGTGTCGCGGTCGTCGGGGTGGGCGCGGGTGCGCAGTGACCAGTAGACGTGCCGGCGCAGTCCACCGCGGTCGACGGTGACGACCGTGCCCGGCTCGACCTCGTACATGCCCTCCCAGACGGCGTGGCCGGGGGTCTTGACGAAGGCGAAGAGTTCGCGGAGACCGTCGAGGCCGACCTTCCGTGCGGCGAGCGGGTTGGCCAGGATCGCCTTCGGCTCGGAGCCGAACAGGACGCCGTCGGGGGTGGGGTAGTAGAAGAACGGCTTGATGCCCATCCGGTCGCGGATCATGACGAGCCGCTGGAGCCGCTCGTCCCAGATCGCGCAGGCGCACATCCCGTTGAGCCGTTCGGCGACGCCCGCGCCCCACTCCAGGTATCCGTGGAGGACGACCTCGGTGTCGGAGTCGGTGGTGAAGCGGTGGCCCCGGGAGGCCAGCTCCTCGCGCAGTTCGGTGAAGTTGTACGCCTCGCCCGAGTAGACGATGACGACCGGGCTCCCGTCCGGCCGCTCGGCGGTCATCGGCTGGAGCCCGCCGGGCAGGTCGATGACGGCGAGGCGGCGGTGGCCGAGGGCGGCGGGCCCCCGTACCCAGGTGCCACGGGCGTCGGGCCCGCGGCAGGCCATCGTCTCGGTCATCGCGTCCACCGTCTCCTGCGCGGAACGAAGGTCACGGTCGAAGGAGATCCATCCGGCAATGCCACACATGCCCTGTCCTCCTGTCAGAGGTCCTGGCGCTGACGTCGTCACCGGTTCCGACGCCGGATACAGGGCGTCCTGACGGAATACCGGTCGCCGTGGACGCGCCGTGAACACGCCACACATTCATTGCATCGAGCATCTGTTGTATCAAGCACCTATATAGAGCGTCGTCCTCGGGCACCGCTCCGTCAACCCGCGTGGAATCCGCCCCTCCCGCCCGCAGGTCCACCTGCCCGGCCCCCGGGAACCGCCGGTACGAGGCCCTGAACTGCGGATCTCCGGCGCCCCGAAGCCTGCCAGGGCCGCGGTGCGGGCGGCGGGATGGGGTGTGCCATACCCGGGCGTGGGAGAGGTTTTACCCGTACGCGGTGAAGCGGGCGGCGGGCCGGGGTCAGGGCTGGGGCCCGGGGGGTCCGGCCGGTGGGCGGGGCGGTGGGCGGGGCGGTGGGCGGGGCGGTGGGCGGGTGGGCGAAACGGGTGATCGTCTCACCGAACACCAGCCCAGCACCTGTACAAATCCTCCCCAAGGCGACGACCCGTCAGAGTCTCCGCGGCGGGCGTGGAAGGGGGCCGGGAGGCAGGCAGGGCAACGGACTTGACGAGGTGTTGGCCGTCCCCGTGATCTGTTCGATTTGCGGAACACCGGCCTCCGGCAAGTGAACCGGGGCACCGCCGTCGGTATCTGTGGAAGCGAAGGCGGACGCCCCGGACCGGCGTCCGTCCGCGCGAACCACACGGTCCACGTCGAAATCGAGGTGCAGCGATGCCGTCGAACCCGCCCCGCGACCCGTCCTCCCGCCCGGCCCCCCGCCCCTCCTCCCACCCGTCCTCCCACCCCCACCGGTCGAACGGCGCGTGCTACCACGGGGCTCCGGCGCCTGCCGCGCGCACGCTCCTGGACGTCCTCGACGCCACCGCCGCCGCGCACCCGCAGGCCACCGCCCTCGACACCGACGGGGACACGCTCACCTACGAGGAGCTGTGCGCGCGGGTCGCGGCCCTCGCCGGGCGGCTGCGCCGGGCCGGGGCGGGGACCGGCGACCGGATCGGGGTCCGCATCCCGTCCGGCAGCGCCGGGTTGTACGTCTCGGTCCTGGCCGTCCTGCGCTGCGGCGCCGCGTACGTCCCGGTGGACGCCGACGACCCCGACGAGCGGGCCGCGACCGTGTTCCGCGAGGCCGGGGTCCGGCTGGTGCTCGGGGCGGACGGCGCGATGACCCCCGGCCCGGACACACCGACCGCACCGACCGCACCGGACGGGCCGGACGGGCCGGACGGGCCGGACGGGCCCGGGGAGCGGGCCGAAGCGGCCGGGGGCGGCCGGGAGGTGGGCCCGCAGGACGACGCGTGGATCATCTTCACCTCCGGTTCCACCGGAACGCCCAAGGGCGTCGCCGTCACCCACCGCAGCGCGGCGGCCTTCGTCGACGCCGAGGCCGCGCTCTTCCTGCCGGACCGTCCGCTGGGCCCGGGGGACCGGGTGCTGGCCGGGCTGTCGGTGGCCTTCGACGCCTCCTGCGAGGAGATGTGGCTGGCCTGGCGGCACGGCGCCTGCCTGGTCCCCGCCCCGCGTTCCCTCGTACGCGCCGGACACGAGCTGGGCCCCTGGCTCGTCGAGCGCGGCGTCACGGTCGTCTCGACCGTGCCCACGCTCGCCGCGCTCTGGCCGCCCGAGTCCCTGGCGCGGGTGCGGCTGCTCATCGTCGGTGGTGAGGCGTGCCCCGCCGAGCTGGTCGACCGGTTCGCCGTGCCCGGACGCGAGATGTGGAACACCTACGGCCCGACCGAGACCACCGTCGTCGCCTGCGCCGCCCGGCTGCGGCCGGGCGAGCCGGTGCGGATCGGACTGCCGCTGGACGGCTGGTCGCTGGCGGTCGTGAACGAGTCGGGCGAACCCGTCGCGGCCGGGGGCGAGGGCGAACTCGTCATCGCCGGGGCGGGCGTCGCCCGCTACCTCGACCGGGCCAAGGACGCCGAACGGTTCCGGCCCTGCCCCGCCCTGGCCGCCGGCCGCGCCTACCGCACCGGGGACCTGGTGCGGGCCGAGCCCGAGGGCCTGGTCTTCGCGGGGCGGGCCGACGACCAGGTCAAGATCGGCGGGCGGCGCGTCGAACTCGGCGAGATCGACGCCGCGCTGAGCGCCCTGCCCGGGGTGCTGGGGGCCGCCGCGGCCGTACGCACCACCCCGGCGGGCGGCCGGCTGCTGGCCGGGTACGTGGTTCCCGGGCCCGGCTACGACCACCGCCGGGCCCGGGAGGAGCTGGTCCGGCGGCTGCCCGCCGCGCTGGTCCCCGTCCTCGCCGAGGTCGGTGAACTGCCCACCCGTACCTCCGGCAAGGTGGACCGCGACGCCCTGCCCTGGCCGTTGCCCCCTCGGGCCCCGGGCGAGGACGGGCAGGCGGCGGGCGAGCCGCTGCGGGGCACCGCCGCCCGGCTCGCCGTCCTCTGGGAGGAGCTGCTGGGCACCCGGCCCGGCGCCGGGTGCGACTTCACGGCCCTGGGCGGCACCAGCCTGACCGCCGCCCGGATGGCCTCCGCCCTGCGCGAGCGCCACCCCGGCGTCTCGGTCGCCGACCTCTACCGCCACCCCGTCCTGCGGGACATGGCCGCGCACCTCGACACGCTCGACCCCGGACCCGACCCCGGACCCGACCCCGCGCCCACCTCCGCATCCGCATCCGCCCCTACGGACACCACCGGCGCCGGGAAAACCGCCGAGGTGCGGCCCGCCCCCCGGCGGGCAGGGGCGGGGGCGGGGGCGGTGCAGGTCCTCGTCCAGTGCGCCCTGTTCGCCCTCACCGGCCTGCGCGGGCTGGTGGTGCTGGCCGCGGCCGACAACGTCCTGGCCCTGCTGGCGCCCCGGGCCTGGACCCCGCACACCTCCTGGTGGCTGATCCTGGCCGGGTGGCTGCTGCTGTTCAGCGCGCCGTCCCGGTTCGTGCTGGGCGCGGCGGCGGCCCGGCTGCTGACCCGGGGCATCACCCCGGGCACCTACCCGCGGGGCGGCCGGGCCCATCTGCGGCTGTGGACGGCCGAACGCGTCGTGGCCGCCTTCGGCGTCCCGGCCCTGCTCGGCACCCCGTGGGCCGCCCGGTACGCACGGGCGCTGGGCTGCGCGACCGGGCACGGGGTCGCCCTGCACGCGATGCCGCCCGTGACCGGGCTCGCCGCACTGGGCGACGGCTGCGCGGTCGAGCCGGAGGCCGACCTGTGCGGCTGGTGGCTCGACGGCGGGAACCTGGAGGTCGGCGCCGTCCGGGTGGGCGCCGGGGCCCGGGTGGGTCACCGGTCGACGCTGATGCCGGGGTCCGTGGTCGGCCCGGACGCCGAACTCGGCGCGGGCGCCTGCCTGGACGGGGAGATCCCGGCGGGCCGTACCTGGGAGGGCTCCCCGGCCCGCCCGGCCCCCACCACCGGCCGGACGACCGGCCCCGGCACGGGCGCACCCCGGCCCGTCGGCGGGTCTCCCGGGGCCGGGAGGTGGCGGCTCGCCTACGCGCTCTCCCTCGGGCTGCTCCCGCTGCTGCCGCTCGTCGCCGGCGCGCCCGTGCTCGTCGGCACGTACTACCTGATCAAGGACTGCACCACCCTCACCGGCACCGCGCTGCGGCTGGTCGTGGCCGCGCCGCTGTCCACCTGCGCCGCGCTGCTCTGCTGGATGCTGCTGCTCGCCCTCGTCGTCCGCGTCCTCGGGCGCGGCATCACCCCCGGCAGCCACCCCGCCGACGGCGGGGTCGCCTGGCGCGTCTGGCTGGTGCACCGGCTCCTCGACGGCAGCCGGGCCACCCTCTTCCCCCTCTACGCCAGCCTCGCCACCCCCCTGTGGCTGCGGCTGCTCGGTGCCCGCGTCGGGCGGCGCACGGAGATCTCCACCGTGCTGCCGCTGCCGTCGCTGCTGCGGATCGGGGACGGGGCCTTCCTCGCCGACGACACCCTGGTCGCCCCGTACGAACTGCGCGGCGGCCGGATGGTCCTGGGCGCCGTACGCATCGGTGAGCGGGCCTTCGTCGGCAACTCCGGCATCGTCGGCCCCGGCCGGAACGTGCCCGCTCACGCGCTGATCGGCGTCCTGTCCGACGCGCCCGAGCACAGTGAGCCCGGGAGTTCCTGGCTGGGGCGGCCCACGCTGGCGCTGCCGAGGGTCGCGGCCACCGCGGACCCGGGGCGCACCTTCGAGCCGCCCCGGCGGCTCGTCCTGGCCCGCGCGCTCGTCGAACTGTGCCGTCTGCTGCCCCTGATGTGCGCGCTGCTGCTCTCGGAGGGCGTCCTCCTCGGCGAGCAGGACGCCCTCGACTCCGGCGGACCGGCCCTGGCGGCGCTGGTGGCCGTGCCGCTGCTGCTGGCCGCCGGGGTGACCGCCGCCGTGATCACCACCGCCGCGAAATGGCTCCTCGTAGGCCGTTTCCGGGTCGCCGAACACCCGCTGTGGAGCTCCTTCGTGTGGCGCAACGAGCTGTACGACACCTTCGTGGAGTCCCTCGCCGTGCCGTGGCTGGCCGGGCCGTTCACCGGGACGCCCGTGCTCAACTGGTGGCTGCGCAGCCTGGGCGCGCGGATCGGGCGCGGGGTGTGGTGCGACACGCACTGGCTGCCGGAGACCGATCTGATCACCCTCGGCGCGGGGGCGAGCGTCAACCGGGGCTGTGTGCTCCAGACGCACCTCTTCCACGACCGGATCATGCGGATGGACACCGTGCGGCTCGCCGAGGGCGCCTCGCTCGGCCCGCACAGCATCGTGCTGCCGGGCAGTTCGGTCGGCGCGCGCACCTCGGTCGGGGCGGCCTCGCTGGTGATGCGCGGCGAGACCGTGCCCGCGGGCACCCGCTGGGCGGGCAACCCCGTCGCGGGCGCCGTCCGCGCCCCGCGGCCTCCCGCGACCGCCCCGGCCCCCTCCCCCGTCGTCTCCCCGGCAGGCTCCCCGGTCTCCGGGGCGCCGGTCCCGTCCCCGGCGGCCGTCCTGCCCGTACCGGCCGGGGAGCGGGCGACGTGAGCGCGGGCGGGGACGGGTCCGGTCCGCGGCCCCCGGACGCCACCGGGAGGAGCGGTGGGCGGGGGCACGGCCGGTTCCGGTGCAGCCGCCGGGGTCTGCTCACGGCGGCGGCCTCCCTGCCGCTGGCCGGGGCGCTCCTGGCGGCACCGGACGGCGACGACCGGCCCCGCCCCGGCGGGGTGCGCTACTTCCCCCAGCACGGCTCGTACGGCCACCACAGCCTCTCCTACCTCCTGCGGCTCACCTACGACCCCGGGCGGGCCTGGCTGGAGGGCCACGCCAGGATCAGGGGCGTGGCCGCCGAACGGACCCGGGAACTCACCCTCGACCTGTCGTCCCGGCTGAGCGTCACCTCCGCCCACCTCGACGGCAGCCGCGTACGGACCCGCAGCGGCGGCGGCAGGCTGCTGCTCGGCGGCGCCCGTACCCTCGCGCCCGCCGAGCCGTTCGTCCTCGACATCCGCTACCGGGGCCGACCCCGGCCGCTGGCCAGCGCGTTCGGCGCGATCGGCTGGGACCGCACGGGCGACGGCCACGGCGGCACGCTCGTCGCCTCCCAACCACTGGGCGCGCCCTCCTGGTTCCCCTGCAACGACCGGCCCGACGACAAGGCCGCGTACACCTTCGCGATCACCCTCCCGCCCGGCCTCCAGGCCCTGGCCAACGGGACGCTGCTGCGCCGCGAACCGGCGTCAGGCGGGGCCCAGTGCTGGACGTACCACCATCCGGGCCCGATGGCCTCCTACCTCGCCGCCGTCTACACCGGCCGGTTCCTCCACGAGACGGACGGCCCGGTGCGCAACGCCTACCCGGCCCGCCTCGCGGAACAGGCCCGGTACGACCTGGCCCGCCAGCCCCGGATGCTCCGCGCCTTCGCCGGGCTCTTCGGCCCTTACCCCTTCGAGACGTACGGGGCCGTCGTGGTCGACGCGGAGCTGGCGGCCCCGGTGGAGAACCAGACGCTCTCCGTCTTCGGCCGCAACCACGTCGACGGGCGGCGCGGCAGCGAGTCCCTCGTGGCCCACGAACTCGCGCACCAGTGGTACGGCAACAGCGTCGGCCTCGCCGACTGGCGGCACATCTGGCTCAACGAGGGGTTCGCCACCTACGCCGAGTGGCTGTGGTCGGAGCACCTGGGCGAGGACGACGCCGACACCCTGGCCCGCCGGGCGTGGGGCGCGCTGGCCGCAGGCCGGCAGAGCCTGCGGATCGCGGACCCGGGGCGGCGGCACGTCTTCGACGACCGCGTCTACACGCGCGGCGCCTGCGCGCTGCACGCGCTGCGACTGGCCTCGGGGGACGCGGACTTCTTCCGCGTGCTGCGCACCTGGCACACGGCCCGGCGCGGCGCCAGCGCGGACACGGCGGCCTTCCTGGCCCACACCGAGCGGATCACGGGCCCGGCGCGGGCCGCGACCCTGCGCCCCTGGCTCTTCGACAAGCGGCTGCCGCCCTTCCCGGAACGGGCGGGAACCGGGGCGGCGGGGGCGGGGGCGGAGGCGGCGGGGTGACGCGCCGCTGCCTGCCCGCCCGGAGGGCCGGGCGGGCAGGCAGCGGGCAGGCGGGCGGGCGGATCAGCCGGAGGTGGCTTCCCGCGCGGCTTCCTCGATGAGGTCGGTGACCGGGCCGGGCTGGGAGGCCAGGGAGGCGTGGCTGGCGTCGAGTTCGATGATCTTGCGGGGGTTCATCCGCTTGGCCATCCGGCGCTCGTTGTCGGGGTGGATCATGTGGTCCTCGGTGGAGACCTGGTACCAGCTCGGCTTCACCTTCCAGGCCGGGGCGGTGATGTTGTCGCCGAAGGTCGACGCCAGCGGGGCCTTCTGCGTCACGCTCATGACCCGTGCCTCGTCGGCGGGCAGGTCCTGGCCGAAGCTCTCGTGGTACTTGTCCTGCTTGATCCACAGGTAGCCGTCGGAGTCCGGGACGAGGTTCGGGAAGGCCGCCGGGGGCGTCTCCTGGCTGATCTGGCCGGGACTCTCCCCCGCGTCCGGGGCGAACGCGGCGATGTAGACCAGGCCCACGACATTGGGCAGGTCACCGACCTCGGTGATGACCGCGCCGCCGTAGGAGTGGCCCACCAGCAGCACCGGCCCGTCGATCTGCCGGATCATCTTGCGGGTGCGTTCGGCGTCGTCCGCCAGCGAGGTCAGCGGGTTCTCCACCGCGTGGAGCGAGTCGAAGCCGCGTTTGTGAAGCTCGGTGATGACCTTGCCCCAGTGGGCGGCGCCGCCCCAGAAACCGTGGACCAGCAGGATGGAAGGCTTCTCTGACATGGCTGTACATCGTTCCTCTCGCGTGGTTCCGCCGTCGCGGTCACGCTAGACCGGCCCCCGCACCCCTGCCACCGCACCGCACGCCGCCTGCGGCCATCCGGCATCACCCCCGCTCGTCCGGCCCGGCCTGCGGCCCGGTCCCCGGATCGGTCCGCCGCAGCGACCCGCAGCGACTGAAGCGACCGAAGCGACCGAGATTCGGACACTGTTCGACGCAACGCCTATCCAACAACCGCAAACCAGACATATAGGAGCGCAGGTGGCATCGCCACCCTTTTCCTTTTCCTCCCCCTGACCGTTTCTTTTCCCCTTCCTGACCACCCCGGGCCTTGTCCTGACTGACCCGAGCCTTGTCCCGACCGGCCGGCGACCTCTCCTGACCGGCACGGCCGGCCGCCGGAACCGGCCCCCGCAGGCGAGGGGCCCGCAGGGCCGAGGTCGCTACCCGGCCGTGCCGGCCGTACCGGTCATGCCGGCCGGGTGCCAGTGCGGGCCGCGCTGCTCCGCCAGGCCGAAGGAGGCCAGGCCCCGGAGGTGTCTGGCGACCGTGGACGCGGTGAACCCGACGGCGGTGCTCAGGTCGGCCACGCTCGCCCCGCCCGGACCCACGGCCCGCAGCTCGCTCCAGGTACGGGCGGCGGGCAACCCCAGGCCACCGTGGCGGGCGGCGGCGAAGACGATCCCCTCGGCATCGGCATCGGCCACGGCCTCCGGCGACGGGGCGGGAACCGGAACGGCGACCGGACCCGCGACCGGAACAGGTCCCGTGGCGGCGGCGCCCACCGGGGCAGGCGCCGTGCGCGGGCCGACGCGGCGGGGTGCGGCCGGGCCGACCGGGCGGGGTGTCCTGTTCACCGTGCGGTGCCTGCGGCCCTTCTGTCGTCTGCTCATCGGCTCATCGACTCCTCGTCTCCAGACCGGTGGTGATCACGTGGTGGGAACGAGTGAGCGGGTACCTGGTGACTGGCGGGGCCCCGGGCCACGGACCCGGCTCCCCCGAATGGTCCGTCCTCCCCGGCCCCGAGGGACGCACGGACCACCAGGCCCGGCCCGGTCGGATCCGGTCGGGTCCAGTCAGGTGCGGTCAGGCCCGGTCAGGGTCCGGTCACGGACCAGCCGGACCAGCCGGACCAGGACGAGCACACCGCCGAGGAGGAGGGCCAGCCCCAGCAGGGGCCTGACCCCCGGGGGCAGGTAGTCGGCGTGGGCGGAGTTGTAGGCGAAGTGGGCCAGGACGAGGGGCCACAGCAGGAGGGCGCGCCGGTAGACGAAGAGGTGGGCGCCCATCCAGAAAACGCCGAGGGCCAACGCCCCGTACCCGTAGTAGAGGTGGAACGGGACCCGCAGGGCGACCAGTACCGCCAGTTGCGCCCGCCCTCCCCAGCGCGGCCGGGTCATCACCGCCATGGGCAGGGCGAGCAGGAGGGTCTCCTCGACCAGGCCGCTGTGGAGGTTGGCCAGCAGTTGTCCCCAGGCGTCCGGACGGTCACCGGCCGGGGCGTACCCGGGAGACGGGAAGGCCCGCATCACCTCGAAGCCGATCCACATCCCGAGGTAGCCGAGCGCCGCCGCGCCCGGTCCCCCGTACGGGAACTCCTGGCACGGCCGCGCCGACAGACCCAGTGCACGGGCGCTGTAGCCGAGCCAGACGTGGGCGAGCAGCAGCGCGACCGCCGCACCGGAGGAGTCGCTTCCACACCAGCACGCTCACCGCGCACCGCACCCCCGGCCCTCTCCCCACGCCCCACGCCCCACACGCCCGCGCCCCCGCCCGTACGTCGCGTACATCACGTACGTCCCGGCGGCCTCCGGCAGCTCGACGGGTTTGCGCCACTCCTGCCGCTCCCGTCCCGGTGCGACCACCGGCGCGCGCCGGAGTCCGGGGGTGGTGAGGTGCCGTGGTGGCGGGGCGGGGAACGCGTGTACGGCTGTCGCGCAGGGCATCGTCGCGTTCCGGCCAAGGAGCGGAAAACCCTGCTGCCACCGTCCCGGAAGCCGGAAGACTCCTGAACGGATCGCCGCTCCTGTCACTCCCCGCGCAGAAGGAGTCCCCCATGCCGCGCGCCACGGTCATCGACGACGCCGCACCCGCGTACCCCGGTGAACTGGCCCGGCTGCTGCACACGGGCCCGTTCCACCTGGCCCTGCGCTGCGCCCTCGCCGCGAAGGGGCTGCCGCTGCACCGGGTGCAGCACCGGATCGCGGGGCGCGGGATCGCCGTCGGGCTCACCTCGCTGAGCTACTGGCAGCGCGGGGTGCGCCGCCCCCGGCGCCCCGAGTCGCTGCGGGCGGTCGCCGCGCTGGAGACCGTACTGGACCTGGAACCCGGGGCGCTGATCCGGCTGCTGGAGGCGGAGGCGGCCTCCCGCCGGGCCGTCCGGCCGGCGGCCCGGCCGCACCGGGCGCTGCTTCCCGTCCCGGGGGTGGTCGAGGAGCTGCTGGCCGACCTGGAGATGCCCGCCGACGGCGGTCTGCACACCGTCGGCCACCACGAACGGGTCCGGATCGGGCCGGGCCACCAGCTCCAGGGCCACGATTCCGTGCACACCGTACGGGCCCACCGCGACGGCGTGGACCGGTACGTGGCCATCCACCACGGCGGCCCCGGCTGCGACACGGCGCGGACGGAGGTGCGGGCGTACGAGAACTGCCGGACCGGGCGCGTCCGCAGGGTGCGCGGCACCGGGGTGGTCGCCGCCGAGCTGCTCTTCGACGCCCGGTTGCTCGCGGGTGACACGTACGTCTTCGCGTACGGCTTCGAGGACGGGACGGCGGGCCGTTGCGACGAGTACGTGCGCGGGTTCAGCCACCCGGGCGGGCAGTACGTCCTCCAGGTCCGTTTCGACGACGTCGCCCTCCCGGCCCGCTGCCGGCGGTTCCGGCGGGCGACGCCCGACGCGGTCCGCAGCGAGCTGGTCGACCTGACGGCCAACGGACACCACCGGTCGGTGCATCTGGTCGAGCCGGGGGTGCGGCGCGGCATCCTGGGGATCTGCTGGGACTGGGGATGACCGGACCCACCGGGCTACCGGGGCGGTCCTCCGGGGCCGTGCCGGGACTCCGGTACGGCCCCGGTACGGCCCGCGCGTCAGCCGGAGCGGCCGTGGGGGCCGGGGCCCGGGAGGGGGCGCGGCCCGCCGGGGGCGTTGTCGAGGTGCTCCGCGCAGGTGTGCAGCGCGATGACGGCCCGCGCGCAGTTCTTCGCCCCGTCGAGCGTGCCCGGCACGGGCTTCGCGAGGGTGCCGAGCACGTCGCCGACGGCGGCCTCGACCCGGACGCGGCCCCCGTCCGCCCTCGCCCGCCCCGCGCACCGGGTGCGCAGAGCGGCGGCGACGGCGAAGGCGTGGCCGGTCAGCTGGAGCACGATCTGCGCGTAGTCACCCGGGTGGAGTGCGTCCACGTCCAGGTCGAGCATGGCCGTGGCGAGCGCCTTGTGCACCGCTTGGTCGAGCGGCAGCAGGCCGTCGGTCATGGCGTGGAGGTGGTAGAGGACGGTGTGACGGTGCATGTGGTGTCCTTTGCGGATGCGTGCGTCAGGGCGGGGAGAGGTCCTGACATGGAGCGGCATCGCGTGGTGCGCCTGGTGCCGTGCCCGGGGCCCTGCCCGGCGGTTCCCCGGACGGGGTCCGGGAGGTTCGCCGGGGGGAGTCGCGGGCCGGTGAACCTTCCCGGTCACAGCACTGGCTCCCGGCGGCGGGTGCGGGCCCCGGGGTGGTGGGCTGCCCGGGCCGTGCCGGGACGCTGGTCGAGCGTGCCGGGGCCGGGTCGTTCGCACGGTTCGCCGCTGCGGCTCCTCGCGGGCCGCCGCGCTGCTGCCCAGAGCATCCGGGACAGGCGGAGCCCAGGTCAACTCGTGTGCCGGGTAAGCAGACCGGGTGGGGAAGGGACGACCCGGATGTGAACGCCCGCCCACGGCGCGGGCTCTGCGACGGAACACCACCGCGCCCGCTCCGCGCACATGCGGTGTGAATATTCATACCGGTCAGGGGAGCCGGTGGGGGGAGCCGGTCGAGGGAGCCGGTCACGGCGACGGGCCGGGCACCGGCCGTGCCCCGGGCGCGGCGCGGAACGGCCCTGTCACGCCCGGCCCACGCCCGGCCCGCGCCCCGCCCGGTATCCCGTCGTACCCGGGGCCGGAGGCCAGGCCCGGCCTCCGGCCCCGGGTACGACAGAGGGTCCGGCCCGGCCCGGGGCATCACGGACCGGCCGGGC
This sequence comes from Streptomyces sp. NPDC051567, assembly GCF_044454165.1. Classification (NCBI taxonomy): domain Bacteria; kingdom Bacillati; phylum Actinomycetota; class Actinomycetes; order Kitasatosporales; family Streptomycetaceae; genus Streptomyces; species Streptomyces sp. NPDC051567. The sequence goes on from NZ_JBITDK010000007.1 coordinate 219,261, forward strand.
CCCGTCTCGGAGCGCCTCCGGGGGCGCCTCCCGGGGCCCGTCTCAGCGCCCGGTCCCCCCGGCGGCGCCCCCGGGCAGCGCGGGAGAGACGATCCCCGAGGCAGAGACCCTGGTCCGGGCCCACTCCCCGGGGGTGGCGGCGAGCAGCGCGGTGACGGTGTCCGGGTCCGGCGGGGTGCCCTGGTCGCCGTGGGCGGTGAGCGCGGACGCGGCGCTGAGGTGGCCCAGCCGCAGGCGGCCCTGCGGGCCGAGGCCGCGCAGGGTACCGGCCAGGTAGCCGGCGGCGAAGGCGTCCCCGGCGCCGGTCGCCTCCACCACCTCGACCGTCAGGGCGGGTTCGGTGACGACGGCGCCGTCGCGTCCGAGCGCGGTGGCGGCGTTGCCGGAGTCCTTGACCACCAGGGTCCCGGGCCCGGGGAACATCCGGCGCAGCGCGTGCGCGTCGCCTTCGCCGAAGGCGGTCTCGGCCTCGTCCGAGCCGATCAGCAGCAGGTCGGCGGCGTCCAGGAGCGGGGCCAGGACCGCCGGGTCGCGGTCGTGCCACAGCGCGGCACGCCAGTTGAGGTCGAAGCTGACGAGCCGGGTCCCGCGCCGGTCGCGCAGCAGGGCGCGGACCAGTTCCAGGCAGCTGTCGGAGAGCGCCGGGGTGATCCCGGAGAGGTGGAGCAGCCGGGCCCCGTCGAGCAGCCGGGCCGCCCGGGGGTCGGTGAGCAGGCCGGGGGAGAGCGCCGAGGCCGCCGAGCCGGAACGGTAGTAGTGCAGGCGGCTGCGGCCGGGGCCGAGGTCGTACGGGTGCGGGGAGCCGCCGGTCTCCTTGAGGTAGACGCCGGTCGGGCGGTGCGGGTCGACCGCGACGGCCGAGACGTCCACACCGTACGCGCCGATCGCGGAGCGGAGCCGCCGGCCGAACCCGTCGTCACCGACCCGGCTGATCCAGGCGCTGCGCACCCCGAACCGCGCGAGGGCGCAGGCCACGTTGGACTCCGCGCCGCCGACGGCCGGGCGGAAGGACCCGACCTCCTCCAGCGGGCCCTGCCGGTCCGGGAGCAGCACCGCCATGGACTCCCCCAGGCAGACCACTTCCGCGACACCCCGGTCCGTGCTCGCCCCCGTATCCGTGCCCGTGCTCGCTCCCGTGCCCGTATCCGCGTCCACGGCCTCCTCACTCACCACACCCGCCCCTGACTCCACACCCGTCCCCGCCCCCGCGCGCGTCGCAGTCGCCTCGCTCTCCCCCGCACCCACCGTGTCCTCCCCCGTCCGCGGGGCCTTCCCCGGCGGCAGGGCGGCTTCTCCCGGCCGTGGGACGGACGGTGTTCCGCCGTCCCGGCCGGGCAGATCCGCCTGCCGCGCAAAGCCCTTGATCAACGCTCCCCCTTCTGCCGCTACTTGGCGTGTGCTAGAACCGTAGCACCAACATACGCAACAGCCGTTGCGTATCATGCAACACCCGGGTCGTGTGCGACGCGGGAACGGAACGGAACGGAGGCAGTGCCGTGGACCATCCGCCCGTGGACCATCCGACCTACGCGAGCCCGAGCACCGGGACCGGGATCGACCCCGCCCCGGTGGCCGGGCTCTCCGGCGAGGTCCTGGACTGGAGGTTCAAGGCGCTCCCGGCGGACGCCTGGGGCCTGACCGCCGAGGAGTACCTGGCCACGAAGCCGTCCCTGTCCGGCTTCGGCACCCCGCTGCTGACCCTCGACGCGGGCGCGCTCGACCACAACCTGCGGACCATGGCCGCCTGGTGCGCCGAGGCGGGCGTCCTGCTCGCCCCGCACGGCAAGACCACCATGGCGCCCGCCCTGTGGCAGTCCCAGCTCGCCGCCGGGGCGCACGGCATCACCCTCGCCAACCTGCCGCAACTGCGCGTCGCCCGCGCCTTCGGGGTGGACCGGCTGATGCTCGCGAACACCCTGCTCGACCCGGCCGGACTGGCCTGGCTCGCCCGCGAACTCACCGCCGACCCCGGCTTCGCCTTCGTCTCCTGGGTGGACTCGCCCGAGAGCGCGCGCCTGATGGACCGCGCCCTGCGCGCCGCCGGGGCCGGGCGGCCCGTGGAGGTCCTGGTCGAGCTGGGCGGGCCCGGCGGGCGGACCGGGGCGCGGGACACCCGTACGGCCGTGGAGACCGCCGAGGCCGTACGGGCCGCGCCGTCCCTGCGGCTGGCCGGGGTCGCCGGGTACGAGGGCGCGCTGGCCCACGACGCGAGCGGGCCCGCGCTGGCCACCGTCCGGGAGTACCTGCGCCGCCTGGCCGCACTGCACCGGCTCCTGGCCGACCGGTACGAGACCCCCGAGCCGGTGGTCACGGCGGGCGGCAGCGCCTACTTCGACACCGTCGCCGAGGAACTCGCCCCGCTCGCCCAGGAGTTCCCCGGCACCCGGGCCGTCGTCCGCGCCGGCGCCTACCTGGTCCACGACGACGGCTTCTACCAGGGGATCTCGCCCCTCTCCCGGGGCGCGGGCCGCACCCCGCTGCGCTCCGCGATGCACGGCTGGGCCCGTGTGGTCTCCCGCCCCGAACCCGGGCTGGCCCTCCTGGACGCGGGCAAGCGGGACCTGCCCTTCGACGAGGGACTCCCCCGGCCCCAGCTGGTGCGCGGCCCGGACGGCCCGGCCGGGGCGGCGGGCACCGTCACCGCCCTCAACGACCAGCACGCCTTCCTGCGGGACGGCGGGGAGGCCGCCTCCCTGGGCGCCGTGCTGCGGCTCGGGCTCTCCCATCCCTGCACCGCCTTCGACAAGTGGACCCTGATCCCCGTGGTGGACGACGCCGACCGGCCCGAACCCCGGGTCACCGCACTGGTGAGGACGTTCTTCTGATGGCTGATCTGCTCCTGCGCGGCGCCACCGTCGTCGACGGCACCGGCGCCGACCGCTACCGCGCCGACGTCACCGTCACCGACGGCCTCGTCACCGGCATCGGAGCGGGCCTGACGGGCCGCCGCGTCATCGACGCCGACGGCCTCGTCCTGGCGCCCGGCTTCATCGACATGCACGCCCACTCCGACCTGCGGCTGCTCGTGGAACCGGCCCATCCGTCCCGGGTCACCCAGGGCGTCACCTGCGAGGTGCTCGGTCAGGACGGCCTCTCCTACGCACCCGTCGACGACACCACCCTCGCCGCCACCCGCCGCCAGATCGCCGGCTGGAACGGCGACCCCGAGGGCTTCGACTGGAACTGGCGCACGGTGGGCCAGTACCTGGACCGCCTGGACGAGGGCATCGCCGTCAACGCCTGCTACCTCGTGCCGCACGGCTCCCTGCGGATGCTCGCCATGGGCTGGGAGAACCGCCCGCCGACCCCCGCCGAGCTCGACCGGATGCGCGAACTCCTCGCCCAGGGACTGCGCGAGGGCGCCGTGGGCATGTCCAGCGGACTCACGTACACCCCCGGGATGTACGCGGCCACGGACGAGCTGACCGCGCTGTGCGAGGTGGTCGCCACGTACGGCGGCTACCACTCCCCGCACCAGCGCTCCTACGGCGCCGGGGCCCTGGAAGGGTACGCGGAGATGGTGGAGATCGCCCGCCGCTCCGGCTGCCCCCTGCACCTGGCCCACGCCACCATGAACTTCGGCGTCAACCAGGGCCGCGCCGGTGAGCTGCTGGAACTCCTGGACGCGGCCCTCGCCGAGGGCGTGGACATCACCCTCGACAGCTACCCCTACCTGCCCGGTTCCACCACCCTGGCGGCCCTGCTGCCGAGCTGGGCGGCCGAGGGCGGCCCGGACGCCACCCTGGCCCGGCTCGCGGACACGGCCGTCCGCGAGCGCGTCCGGGAGGAGGTCGAGGAGAAGGGCAGCGACGGCTGCCACGGCGTGGTCACCGACTGGGACACCATCCAGATCTCCGGTGTGGGCGATCCCTCGCTGGACGCCGTGGTGGGCCGTACCGTCGCCGACCTGGCCCGGGAGCGGCACACCACCGGCACCGAGGTCTTCTTCGACCTGCTGCGCACGGACCGGCTGGCGACGGGCATCCTCCAGCACGTCGGCCACGAGGAGAACGTCCGGGCGATCATGACCCACCCCGCGCACACCGTCGGCAGCGACGGCCTCCTCGTCGGCGCCCGCCCGCACCCCCGCGCCTGGGGCACCTTCCCCCGCTACCTCGCCCACTACAGCCGCCGGCTGGGGGTCCTGACCCTGGAGGAGACGATCGCGCGGATGACGGGCCGGCCCGCGCGGCGGCTGGGGCTGCGCGACCGGGGGCTGATCCGCCCCGGCCACCACGCCGACCTGGTGCTCCTGGACCCGGAGACCGTCGAGGACACCGCCACCTTCGAGGACCCCCGCCGCCCCGCCGCCGGAATCGTCCACGTCTACGTCAACGGCGTACCGGTACTCGCGGACGGGCGCCCCACCGGCGCCCTCCCGGGCCGGGCCCTGCGCCGCACCGCCCTCGGACCGCGCAGCACCGCACAGAGATGAGCACTCCCGCCATGACCGACCCCCTCAGCCCCACCGGCCCTGCCCGTTCTGCGCGTTCCACCGGCCCCGGCTCCCTCACCGCCGCAGGGCTCCGCGCGGCCCTGGCCGCCGATCCGGTGATCGCCGTCGTCCGGGCCCCCCGGATTCCCGACGCCGCCGCCCTCTGCGCGGCCCTGGCCGCGGGCGGCATCACCTGGACCGAACTCACCTTCACCACACCCGGGGTGACGGACCATCTGGCCCGCGCCGTCGCCGCGGGGCACCGCATCGGCGTCGGCACCGTCCTGACGGAGGCCCAGGCCGAGGACGCCCTCGCCGCCGGAGCCTCCTTCCTCGTCACCCCGGGCCTGCGGCCTCAGGTGGCACGGACCGCGCACGCCGCCGGTGTCCCGGCCGTACTCGGCGCCCTGACGCCCACCGAGGTCGCCGACGCGCTCGATCTGGGCGCCGCCGCCGTGAAGATCTTCCCGGCGAAGGCGTTCGGCCCCGGCTACTTCAAGGACCTGCGCGGCCCCTACCCGGACGTACCGCTCGTCGCCTCCGGCGGGGTCAACGCCGGTAACGCGGCGGCCTTCCTCGCCCACGGCGCGCTCGCCGTCTGCGCCGGCACCGACGTGGTGCCCCCGCAGGCCGTCGCCGACGGCGACTGGGACGAGATCACCCGCCGGGCCCGGCTCTTCACCGACGCCTGCCGCGCCACCGAAACCATATGAGGGACGGCGCCGTGACCGGAAGCATCGACTGGCTCCAGACGTCCACCCCCGGCCTGCTGCTGCTCTGCGGGGCCGCCATCGCCCTGCTCCTCTGGCTGATCATCAAGGTCAGGCTCGAACCGTTCATCGCGCTCGTCGTCAGCGGCCTGCTGCTCGCCCTCGCGGCGGGACTCCCCGCCACGAAGATCGTGGGCACCGCCCTGTCCAGCAGCAACTCCCTGATCGAGAACGGCTTCGGGGGCATCCTCGGCCACATCGCCCTCATCATCGGCCTCGGTTCGCTGCTGGGCTCCCTGCTGGAGGCGTCCGGAGGCGCCGAGGTCCTCACCCGACGCCTCCTCGGCGCCTTCGGGGAACAACGCGCCGGGCTGGCCATGGGCCTGGCCGGACTCATCTTCGGCGTCCCGGTCTTCTTCGACATCGGCATCTTCGTCCTCGCCCCACTGGTGTACACCGTCGCCCGGCGCAGCGGCCGTTCGATGCTCCTCTACGCCCTGCCGCTGCTGTGCGGGCTCTCCATGACCCACGCCTTCCTGCCGCCGCACCCGGGCCCGGTCGCCCTGGCCGGGCTGCTCGGCGTCGACCTGGGCTGGATCATCCTGATGGGTCTGGCCTGCGGACTGCCCGCCTTCGTCGTCGCCGGTGTGCTCTGGCCCGCCTGGATCGGCAAGCGGATCATGGTGGAGGTCCCGGACGACTTCGTGGCCGCGCAGGAGGTGCTGGCCGGGGAGGACCCGGCCGGCGGTGACGGGGGACGCGCGCCGGTCTCCCTGGGCACGGTCGCCCTGGTCATCTGCACCCCGCTGATCCTGATCCTCGGGGCGACCTTCGGCACGGTCTTCCTCGACAAGGACGCCGCCGCCCTCCCCTACCTGACCTTCCTCGGCAACCCGGCCGTCGCCCTCACCCTCGCCTGCCTGCTCGCGCTCCGACTGCTGGGCACCCGGCGCGGCATGACGAAGCAACAGCTCGGCGAACTGGGCGCGGCGGCCCTGCGGCCCGTCGGCATGATCCTGCTCGTGGTGGGCGCCGGAGCCTTCTTCGGAGCCGTCATCTCGGCCACGGGCGCGGGCAAGGCCCTTGCCGCCACGCTCTCTTCGGGCGGCCTGCCGCTCATCGTGCTGGCGTACGTGATCTCCTGCGGCCTGCGCATCGCCCAGGGTTCGGCCACCGTCGCGATCGTCACCACGGGCGGCATCATCGCCCCGCTGCTGGCCGACACCTCCTACAGCCAGCCCCAACTGGCGCTGATCGCGGTCGCGGTGGCCGCAGGATCGATCATCGCCTCGCACGTCAACGACGGCGGGTTCTGGATCGTCTCGAAGTACTTCAACATCTCGGTCAAGGACACCCTCAAGTCCTGGACCCTCCTGGAGACCATCCTGTCCCTGGCCGGCTTCGGCATGGCCGTGGGACTGAGCCTGCTCATCTGAGGCCGGGCGTCCACGTCTGCTTTTCCGACTTCAGCCGTCGGGTCCGCTGATCCGACGGTCACACAGGGCGACTCGACCACACGTTCGCATCAACTCCCCATAACGGGAGAAAAGCGACACGCACAATGGCCCCTCAGAGGGCCGTTCTCCCGCCCTCCGGATAGAGGGGACCATCGACCTCCCGAAAGGCCGCCAGAGGGGCGCACAGCCGTTTTCGGGGTCCTTCAGGCGCCCGCACCGGGCCGCCCCCCTCCAAAACCCCTCCCCCACCCGCCAACGACACCGGCCTCGCCCCCTTCTTCGGGAGCGAGGCCGGTCCGAGTTCAAAACCCGGTTTTGAACTCCATGCCGTCTACAAGTGCTCCAGCAGCAGCTCGGCCACCCGCTGACGGTACGTCTCGTCCGTCAGCGCGCGCAGACCCTGGACGAGATCCTCCGGACGGTCGCCCGCCTCAAGGAGCGCGCTCAGCAGCGGCAGCGTGCTGCCGGAGCCCCCGGGGGCGGATGCTCCCGGAATCGGGGACACCGACTCCGCCACCAGCCCGGCGCCCGTACCACCCGTACCCGTACCCGCTGTCTCGCTGCGCGGCTTGACCACCGGAGCGGCCGACGCGACGGGCACGACAGCTACGACGGGCTCCTCCACCACCGGAGCCGAAGCCACCGGAACGGCAGCCACCGCAACGGGCGCCACCGCAACGGGCGCCGGCTGAACCGGAGCCGGAGCCACCGCCCCTGACACCGCCTCGGGCACGACCACCACAGGTGCCACGGCTACGGGTACCGCAACCTCGGGTGCGGCCACCGCAGGTGCCACGGCCTCGGACGCGACCGCCGCCGCAGGCTTCGTCCTGGGGCGCTGCGCCTGCCGCTGGAGCTCCGCGTACTGCGCGTGCTGCTCCTCGTGGTCGGCCGTACGGGCGGCCAGCTCCCGGGCCGCCTTCAGCTTGAACAGCCCGGCGTCGACCCGCCGCTGCAAGTCGGGTGCCAGCCGCAGGAGGCTCAGCCGGTGGGAGACGTACATCTGCGACTTGCCGATGCGCGACGCCACCTTCTCCTGCGACCCGTACTTCTCGACCAGCACCTGGAGGAAGGCCGCCTCCTTGCACGGCTCGATCGCCTTGCGGTGGATGTTCTCGATGATGACGGCCTCGTCGAGGAGGCCCTTCCCGTCACCGAGATGGTCCTGGACCTTGATGTCGAGCCGGGTCCAGCCGAGCTGCCGGGCGGCGGCGAAACGGCGGTTGCCGTTGACCACGACCCAGTCCGCGACCCCGACCGCCTTCGTGTGCTCGGGCTTGAGCCGCAGGAAGACCTCACGCGAGACGACGGCGACCGGCTGGAGCTGGCCCACCTCCCGCAGCGTGACCATCAGCTCCTCGAACTCGGGGTCGTTGGTGCTGTACTCCCCCTGACCGCGCGGGTTGCCCGGGTTGCCGATGATCGTGTGCATCAGCGCGGTCGTCGGCGGCGCCTTCACCACCGGCTCACCGCCACCGGCAGCCGTGGCGGACGGCTTCTCCCCGATCAGGCTCGCGAAGTTGGTGCGCTTGCTCATCGACGCTTGGCCCCCGCTCCGATCTCCAGCGCCAGCTTGTAGAAGTCCTCACGGGCCTCCATCGCGACGCGGTTCTTCTTGTAACGGGTGACGACGGTGCCCTCGACGGCGGCCCGCGCGTGCACCTTGTAATGGCGGATCACGGTGTTGGCGAGGTTCCAGCCGCTTCCCTCGACGAAGGCGCGGGTGTCCTCCAGGTCCGCGACACCGTCACGCGGGTCCCAGTTGTTGATGACGACCCAGTAGGGGAGACCCAGCGGCTTGACCACCTCTTCGATGGTCGTCTGCGTCGGGATGAAACCGAGCGGCTCCGGCTCGACGGGGATGATCAGGTCGTCGGCGTTGGCCAGTACGGCGCGCATGGCGTCGGCCGCCGAGCTGTCGCCGAAGGGGTCACCGGCCTGCTGCACCTCGTCGTCCGGCAGGTCCATCCAGCCGGGGGTGTCGATGAAGGCGTGCTTGACCTTGCGGGTCTTCTTCAGCTCGGGGAAGTAGGTCAGGTCCTTGCGGGACTTGGTCTGGATGAAGGAGAAGGGAAGGTCGTTCCCCACCCGCTCCGACCACCAGGTCGCCGAGCCCTGCGGGTCGCTCGACACGGCGACCACGTAGTCGGGCTCTCCCTTGGGAGCTTCCCCGAGGACCTCGGCCGCGACGGCGGCGATGTTGACGGTCAGGGTCGATTTGCCGACCCCGCCCTTGCGGTTGATGACGGCAGTGATGCGTGCCATGGGTAGTGCTCCAGTGAGTTCCGTGTGCTTCCCGACCACGATCCGGCCGGTACTAGCGGACGGGCCCAGCATCGCACGCCGAGGGCATTTGTCGGAATCACACATCGCCGTGGCCTCTCAATCCCCCGAACGGATCAAAGGGATTGCCGTGCGCCGCCGCACCGGGACGGCGCAACACGGCCGGACACCCGCCTCCGTGGGGGAGTCCACGCCCCGGCCCGGAGGCGGTTTTTCAAAACCGGGTTTTGAAGACCCCGCTCCCGGAGGGTCCAGAACTCCCGAGTCCGGCAGGCGCTTCTTAGCTCTGCGGCCTCCAGACGTAGCGCACGTCCGGCTCCCGTTCCTCGTTGCGCCGCCCGTCGGTGCGCTCGACGGCGAGGAAACCGTGGCGCTCGTAGAACCGCTGCGCCGGGGCGTTCACCTGGAAGGTCCACAGCCCCAACCCGGCCGGACGCTCCCGCTTGGCCACCTCCACGAACCGGTCGCCCACTCCCCGGCCACGCCACGACGGATCGAGGTAGAGCTGTTCCAGCTCCTCGTCATCGAGAACCAGGAGCCCGACCACCACGACCGGTGTGCGGTGGGCGCGGGCCCACCACAGGACCGTCCAGCTACACCAGCCACCCACCCTCTACCGAGCCGGCTTTCAAAACCCGGTTTTGAAAGCCGACCCCTGACACCCGCACTGACACCCGCGCTGACACCGGCGCTGACACGGAATCCGAAGCCCACTCCACCCCGACCGGAGGTCCGTCGGTCACAGCTGGGACCCCGTTCCGAACGGGCCCGTCCGGCCGACTTTCAAAACCGGGTTTTGAAAGCGAGCCCCGAAAACCAGGCCCTGAAAGCCCAGGCAGCCCCCGCCTTAGGACGGCATCAGGCAACGGGCGAACCCGAAACCATCTTCTGTACGGACGGGTTCGGGCCGCTCACCCTGATGCCCGGCCCGGGCCTCGACGGCACCGACGCCACCGACCGCGCTGGCCACGAGGAACAGGGCGGCCTGACCCGCCGCTATACGCCGGTGGCGCCGTCGATGCGTTCTCGGAGCAGGTCGGCGTGGCCGTTGTGGCGGGCGTACTCCTCGATCATGTGGACGTAGATCCAGCGGAGGTTCACGTCCTGGTCCATGAAGCGGCCGGTATCGGTCAGAGCACGGTCGGCGCAGTGCTCGCGGGCGCGAGCGATCTCCGCGTGCCAGGTGGCGAGGGCCTCGCGCAAGGTGGCGCCCTCGGCCAGTACGAAGCCACCGTCAGGACCGCGCGGGTCGGCCTGCGGATCGTAGATGGGCGGGGCCGGTTCTCCGGCGAGCACTCGACGGAACCAGTTCCGCTCCACCTCCGCCATGTGCTGGACGAGGCCGGTCAGGGTGAAACCGGACGGCGGCACGGACGCTGCGGCGGCCTGCTCGTCGTCCAGCCCCTCACACTTCATGGCAAGTGTGGCGCGGTGGAAGTCGAGCCAGCTCTCCAGCGTGGTGCGCTCGTCAGCGTTCAGGGGCGGCACAGGACGTTCGATGATGTTCACCGCCCGATTATCGCCAGCGGCCGAAGCCGTTCGGGGGAGGGGGGCAGGAGAGGCCGGGGCAGAAAGGGCCCACCTTCAAAACCCGGTTTTGAAGACTGCCCCCTCCCGCCTTCCCCGACGCCTCCGGCCGGCCCGCACCCGCCACCCCCGGCGTCCTTGACCAGCCTGACGATCATCGCGCCAGATGCGGTGCGCTGAGCTTCCGGCGTGTCCCTGGCCGAAGAAGGCGTCTTCGGTCCCCGAAGAGATGCTGGCGCGCTACGACGCCGTCGGCCGGGAGGGCTGCACCAGCGATGTCGGCACGCTCCGTCGCGGCCTGCGGGACACGACCTCGGCAGAGCGGCACGCGACCCCGTGGACGGGGGAGTCCTCCGTGGTCGGCCCTGGAACACCCACCCGGTCGCCGTCCTCCGCCCATCGGCACCGGTGAGCCCGACGGCCGGACCCCCCGAGGCCCCGGCTCCCGGCCCGTACCGGTTTCCCCCGGACCGGCGCCGCCGACCGAACCCGCTCGACACATCGGCCGACACATCGGCCCGGTCTGTCGGCCCGACAGATCGGCTCAACGACTCAACAGGCGGCCGGGTCAGGCCAGTAGGGCCGGTCGAGTCCGGTGAGCCGGGTCAACAGGTCAGCTCTCCGGAAGAGTTATTCCCAGCTCCCGCATCGCGGGCGACGGCGGGCCGGCCGAACGCTGGGTCTTGTGGCCCGTCACCCGTGGGGCCAGCGTCCTCGGGTCGATCGCCTCGGACGGCGAGCTGGAGGCGTAGCTCCCGTCCGGCTGCTCGTCGCGGTCGTGGGGGAGGAGCCAGAAGACGCGCCGCAGGAAGGTGCCCGAGGCCCGCGACGCCTTCGCCGTGCCCAGGAGGGTCGCGTATCCCACCATCCGGCCGTCACGGTGGTACGGAGGCCGTCCACGGCGGTTCTGGAGCCGGTCCAGGGACTGGCGGACGTAGTCCAGGTCGTCGATCGGCTCAAGCCAGACGATCTCCGATTCGTGAGCGATCTGATGGGGCTCGATGAGGGCGCTCACCGGTCTTCCTCCTCGCCTGGGTCGGCGAGAAGACCGATCCCTGGGTAGTACTTGCGCTGATTGGACGTCAGCATCTGCTTCGGGCTGCTCATACCAAGGGATTCCCGCACGCGGGCCGCGAATGCACGTGAGGTGACCGGATTGGCTCCCTCGTCGATACACCACTGCCGGTATGCCTGGTACATCCGGCTCTGTTCCGCGCGCATGCCGGACTCCAGTGCGCATGCCTCGTTGATGAAGCGGCCCATGTGGTCCTCGGTCTCGGCGTACGCGGTGGTCGCGATGGAGACACGGGCCGGGCCGGTGAGGTCCTTCTCCCCGGCCAGGTAGCGGCGGGCCCCGTCGATGAGCCAGGAGAGGATGCCGGGGCCCTCCTCCTGGACCAGGGCGTCGGCGAGGTTGTCGACCTTGCGGCTGTCGGAGACGACCCGTTCGAAGGGGATCAGCCGCATCCGGCGCCAGAAGGCGAAGCCGCCCGTGCCGACCTCGGGACGGTGGTTGCCCAGCAGCCACAGCTTGTGCGTGGGGTCGAAGGAGAAGAAGTCCTGCCGCATCCGGCGCGCCTTGATGCGGTCGCCACCGGTGAGCAGCTTGACCCGGGCCTCGTCGAAGCGGTCCCCCGGCTTGAGCTCGGAGCAGACGATGACCCGGCGGCCGTGGAGTTCGGCGAGGTCGGTCGGGTGGCCCTCGAACGGCTTGGCCATCAGGAAGCCGGGCGGCGCGGCGTCCGCGTAGTCCCCGAGCAGCTTGACCATGACATCCAGAAGGACCGATTTGCCGTTCTTGCCCAGACCATAGAGGAATGGCATGATCTGCGCACCGACATCACCGGTGATCGAGTAGCCCAGCAGCAGGTGGAGGAAGCTGATCATCTCCTGGCCTTCGGCGTCCTCGCCGAAGGTGTCCCGCAGGAAGCTCTCCCACCGTTTGGCCGGGATCGGCTCGGGTGCGACGGAGGTGGCCCGGGAGTGGTAGTGCTTGCTCGGGTCCGGCGCGCTCATCAGGCCGGTGCGCAGGTCCACGACACCCCTGGGCGTGCACAGGGCGTACGGGTCCGCGTCCAGCTGGCTCGCGCCCAGGACCATGCCGGGGGCCGACTTGGCCTGGAGGAGCATGGCCTTCATCCCGGCCGTGGACAGGGCCCGGCGGCGGTGCTGACGCAGGCTCGTGGTGGTGTTCTCGCCCGTCGGGTCGTGCACGGCGAGCTGCTCGGCCATCTCCCCGGCCGCCCACACCACGGTGTCGTCCTCGTCCAGCTCCCAGCGGTGTCCGACCCACTTGTACCAGCCCAGGCCGGGCACATGACGGTAGTCCCGCCCGTAGAGGCGTACGAAGAGCTTCGCGTTGCCCCGGTCGGTGAGGCTGTCGGGCAGCAGGCCGGCCGCGGTCGCCTGGAAGAGCATCGGCTGTGTCTGGGCCTGGCCCTGCGCGGGCACCGGGGCAGGGCTGCCCGCGAGGATCTGCTGGGCGACGGAGACCGGGTCGAAGTCCCCGTTCCGGCCGCTGGGGTGCGTCATCGGCGGCCTCCGGCGTACAGGGGCTTGCTCTGCCCGGCGGTCATTCCGCTCGCGATGATCTGGCGGACCCTGGCCTGCTGGCCGGGACGGGCCCGGTCGGCGACCTCCTGGAGGGCCCGTTCTCCGTCCGAGGCCGACAGGTGCCCGGCGGCGACGAGCCCTCCGACCGTGTACGCGGCCCGGTTGAGTTTCTCGGAGAAGCCTGCGGAGTGCTCCGTACGGCCGCACTCGGCGACCTCGGCCAGTACGGTGCCCAGCACCGCCGCGGCCTTGTCCCGTCCGCCCCCGGCGACGACGACGGCGTGCCGGGCCCGCTGGGGGACCTCGGGGACGATCGGAGCGGGGGCCTTCTGGCCCTCCAGGTGGCCCGTACGCGCGAGTTCACCGGCCAGCCACTCCGGAAGCTCGGCGGGGGTCCGACAGGGGCCCACAGCCTCGTACATGCCCGTCCTGGTCACTGTGCCGGGCGCGACGATGTACCCGCCCTCGCCCCGGACGTCCACTTGCCAGGCCAGGGCCCTGTTCCTGCCCGCACCGGCCGAGCAGAGCCAGCTGCGGCCCGCACCGGCCCGGTACCAGAGGTGCAGCCCGCCCGAAGGCGTCCGTACGCGCAAGGTGTTCCTGTCCTGGGCGGGGTCCGGCGCGCCGCGCAGGGCGGCCAGTACGGCGAGGGTGTGGAACCCGTTGGAGAGTCCCGTCAGATCCACGTCCTCCGGGATGGGGATGCCCGGCAGGATGCGGTCCCGGGGCGGGACCTGGCTGCCGTGCGCGTCGATGTCGATGACCACGAGACCCGCCGGGCCGGTGGCGACCCCGATGCCGAAACCGGGGTTGGCCCCCCACCAGGAGTCGATGCGCTCGGGGTCGGTGGTGGCGGCGTGGAAACCGTGGCACCAGCGACCGACAGGGATGCACGGGCACCCTGCGGCCTGGTGGCCGGCGGTCCGGCACAGCACACAGTTCTTCGGTGGCGTCTTGAGCATCGGAGCCAGCGGATGTACGGGCCAGCCCTGCTCGGCGCACCACCGTGCGACCGAGCGGCTCTCGGGCGCGGAGGAGGGCGTCATATGGCTACCTGCCGGTCAGCGACTGAGTCCGCCCGTGGGTCGCTGCACGAAAACTGCAGCTCAGAGGGCATCTATGACTCCAACAGCGACCGAAGCGACTCAAACTCAACTATGGAACCGTCACACCCTAGCGGACGATCACCCAAACCGGACGGACCGCACCGGCGTGGCGAACGGGTGACAGCAACAGCGACCAGCGACCAAGGAAAAGCGACTGAGACCTTTCAGTCGCTGCTTCAGTCGCTGAGAGAAAACCGCAGATCAGACAGGGTGCAACTACCAAAACAGCGACTGAAGCGACTGAAGCCTTCTATCTATGACACGCACACGCACACGCGAATGTCTTCATATACCGGAAGTTGAGTCGCTTCGGTCGCTGTCTCCCCAGCATTGCCCCTCTGACCTGCAAAGATACCCAGCGACTGAAGCAGCGACTGAACACCTTCAGTCGCTGTTCTGTTCAGTCGCTGCCCTTCCGGGCTCCAGCGACCGAAGCGACCGAAGCGACTCAAGCGACCGAACCCCGTCCACGAAAGTCCGAAGCTGCCCGGCGCCTTCCCGGTGGGCCCGGTCGGGCCGCGCCCGGCAGGCACCGCGCCCGGCGGTGGGGGAGTGGCGGTCGGTCGGGCGGTGGGCAAGCAGGGCTCCTCTTCGAGCTTCCCCCTGGTCAAAGGGTCGGTCGGCGTCCGAGGGGGCCCTGCACTGCCTCGCCTCGCAGGAAATGATCTTGAACATCAGCGTGTGATGCGGGCCTTCGCGGGGTGGTTGCGAAACCGGGGGTGGCGCCTTCCGCGCGTTTCCGGCTCTGCTCCGCTTCATGATCACGGACAGGGGTCCTGACCTCACATGGAGAGGGGATTATCAGCCAATGAGATCCAGCCAACAGGTGGTCAAAAGCTATTAATACGGAGAAAAAGGTGTGCGAGGGGGAGTTGGCTCCCCCTCGCACACCCTGATGCTTCCTTGACGCTGCGCCGCCTGCTTTCCTGCCCGCTCTCCTACGCGAGTCCCGTTGTCAGTGGTGCCTGGCAGAGTCGGAGACACCCCCGACCAGAAGGGCCGACGATGACCAGTGCACCGGTTCCCCAGCACTACGCACCGACATGGGGCGGCGACATCCGTACCGCTCCACCGTCGGTGGGCGACGAGCGGGAACTCCTGAGTTCCTTCCTCGACTGGCACCGTGCGACCTTCGAGCTCAAGTGCTCGGGCATCCTGCCGGAACTCCGTTCGGAACGGGCCGTGGCCCCGTCCGGGATGTCCTTGCACGGCCTGGTCCGGCACCTGGCCGCCGTCGAGCGTTGGTGGTTCCGAATCCAGTTCGCCGGCGAGGACGTCCCGATGCTCCACTACTCCGACGAGGACCCCGACCAGGACTTCGCGGACCTGACGGGCGACTCCGAAGAAGCCCTTGCCCTCTGGCGGACGGAGTGCGGTCGCTCCCGGGAGATCGTGGCCGCAGCTGCCACGCTGGACGAGGAGGGCACCAGGAAAGCGACCGGCGAGCCCTTCTCGCTCCGCTGGCTCCTGGTGCACCTCATAGCCGAGTACGCCCGCCACAACGGCCACGCGGACCTCCTGCGCGAACGCCTCGACGGCGCCACCGGCGTGTAGGGGGAGGGGAGGCACGGGTGGGTCACCACGGTCGCACCGCTCCAGGCACCTGACCGAGACCACGGTGCTCCGCCGGGTGCCAGCCTGCGCCAGCAGGACGGAAGACGACGCCGCGTGCCCCGTGCACGTGTCAAGAACCTGCGGTCGTGCTTGACCCTGGCGGGTGACATCCGGGGGCGGAAGCCGGGTTCTGCGGGGCAGCCCGTGTCCGGCTCCCCACAATGGCGCGATGAGGAGATTCACCCGTATGGCCTGGACCGCCGTCCTGGCAGCCGCGAGCGTGGCCGCCGTGGGCGCCGGACCGGTCTCCGGGCACGGTCCGGAGCGGGTGGCCCCCGGCGTGTCCTACCGGACGTTCACGGTGCCCACCACGCACGGCAGCGCCAACGTCCATGTGGTGGAGGCCGATCTGCGCCACCCCGGGGTACGGACCGGTCTCCTCCACCCCGGGACGGTCTCGGCGAGGGAGCCGGTCTCCCGGATGGCGGGTCGTCAGGGCGCGGTGGCCGCCGTCAACGGGGACTTCTTCCACATGGTCGAGACCCAGCACCCCGGAGTTCCCGCGACCGGAGCCCCCTCCGGCCCCGCCGTCGCGGACGGGTTCGCGCTGAAGGCCGCGGTGCCGGAAGGCCAGCGCTTCGGCTGGGCGCCACCGTCCGGCGACAGCGCCGAGGAGGTGTTCGGCGTCGGTACGGACGGCAGGGCCCGCGCCGGCCGCCTGCGGCTGGAAGGCCGGGTCCGCGTCCCGGACGGGGAGTTGCCGCTCGGGGGTCTCAACCAGTACGCGCTGCCGGTCGGTTCCATCGGACTGTTCACCTCCCGGTGGGGTTCCGCTTCCCGCGCCCGCGCCGTGTGCGGCACGGACACCGTCCGCGCCGCCCCCTGCACGGACGACGCGTACGAGGTGACCGTGCGCCAAGGCCACGTCGTCTCGGCCTCAGCCAAGCCCGGTACCGGCACCATCGACGCGGACACCCAGATCCTGCTGGGCCGTGAGAGGGGCGCCGAGGCGCTGCGCGGGCTGGTTCCGGGGACAGCCGTCGAGGTCCGCCACCACCTCGCTTCCACGGCTCCCGTCCCGTTCCGTTTCGCCCTGGGCGCCCACTTCCTGGTACGCGGCCACCGCGAGGTGGCCGGTCTGGACACCCGCACCGCGGAACCCCGTACGGCCGTGGGGATCGCCGGGGACGGCAGCACGCTGTACCTGCTCGCCACCGACGGCCGCGAAGGAACCTCCACCGGGCTGACCGTCCG
This sequence comes from Streptomyces sp. NPDC051567, assembly GCF_044454165.1. NCBI lineage: Bacteria > Bacillati > Actinomycetota > Actinomycetes > Kitasatosporales > Streptomycetaceae > Streptomyces > Streptomyces sp. NPDC051567. The sequence continues at coordinate 236,140 of NZ_JBITDK010000007.1, forward strand.
CGAACTCGCCGGCGTGATGCGCTCACTCGACTGCGCCGACGCCCTCTACCTGGACGGCGGCGCCTCCTCGACCCTCGTCACCCGCGACCACACCCACGGCGGAACCGTCGTCCGCAACCATCTCCAGCAGGGACAGGAACGGCGCGTACCCAACGGCATCGCCGTCTTCTCCCACTGACACCTGCCCCTTCGACCACCCTTCTGAAGCACCTCCCTTCTGAAGCACCACCCCTTTGACGCACCAGCCCATGAGGCCGGAAGCACCCACCCGGAGGCCCACCGTGCGAACCCACGACGGAACCCGCCTCCCCGGCGTCCCCCGGACAGCGCTCGCCCTCCTGCTGGCGCTTGTGCTGGCGTGCACGGTGCCCGCCTGCGGTGTCCGGACCGTCCGGGCTGCCGGACAGACGGCCGCCGGGGCCCGGGCCCCAGCCCCAGCAGTTCGGACGGCATCCTGGAGAGTGGATTGCGCGGTGGCCCGCTGCGTGGCCCTGACCTTCGACGACGGTCCCTCCCCGGTCACCCCTCGGTTGCTGGACACGCTGGCGGCAGCGCACGTACGGGCCACGTTCTTCGTCGTCGGACGCCAGGTCCGGGCCCGGCCGGAGGTGGTCCGCAGAGCCCTGGCCGAGGGCCACGTCCTCGGCAACCACACAGGGAGCCACGCCCGCCTGACCGCGCTGGACGCCGATCAGATCCGGCAGGAGATCACCGCAGGCGCCGAAGCGGTCCACCGGGCGACGGGCGTACGCCCCACCCTGCTGCGCCCGCCGTTCGGGGCGTTCAGCGCGACCGTGCGGCAAGCGGGTCACCCCCTGGTGCTCTGGGACACCGACACCCTCGACTGGCAGTCCAAGGACGCGGCCGAGACCGTACGCCGCGCCCTCGACCGGGTAGGTCCCGGCTCGGTGGTGCTCATGCACGACACCGAACCCAGTACCGCCGACGCCCTGCCGGAGCTGATCGGACGACTGCGCGGCGCCGGCTACACGCTGGTGACCGTCCCCCAGCTCTTCGGCCTCTCCGCTGCTTCCGTCCCCTCCGTCCCCTTGAGCCCCTCTACCCACTTCACGAACGGCGCCGATTACCGCAGACGCCCCGCCACAGGAGTCCCGACGCCCCACCCGAACACGGTGACCTGGCGCCACCGGCCCGACGGCTGCTCGGCCCGGTTCCCGGACGGGTGCCCGGACGCCGAGGTGCTCGTTCCGTCCCCGGTCCCCGGCGTCTGCTACCCCACCGACCGTCCCGGCTTCGCCCTGCGCAACGAGACGGTCGGCGAGGTCGAGCTCTACCGCGACACCGGATGCACCGTCCGGGCCGCCACCCTCCACCCCGGCGACGAACAGTACGGCGACCTCCGCGGCTTCCTCCTCCGCCCCGCCCCGGCCGGATGACCGCGCCGGGGCAGGACGTCAGCCGGATACCGGGTCAGCTGAACGCGACATCGGCGGTCAGCGTGGACCTGGGGATGGGGTCGCCGGTACCGAGGATCACGGAGAGGCAGTTGTCCACCACCGGCTGGTCACTGTCGATGTTCAGGACTGCGGTCAGTTTCTCTCCCGCGAGGCGGGACGAGGCCCCGGTGACGGTCCCGGTGAGCGTCCCGGCCCCGTCCACCTCGGTGACCGCGATGCCGGTGACCGTGCTGCCGGCCTGGGTCCCGTCCCTCAGGTTCCAGGTGAACGTCGCGGAAGACCCCGCCGCCAGGGCCGGCGGGGGCAGCGGGCTGCAGCTGAGCCTGGAGAAGAGCAGCGTGGCGCTGAGGGACCCGCCCACGACGGCCGCCCCGCCGGTGCGCGAGTCGACACAGTTGCTCACCGTCCCCCCGATGGCCACGGTGGTGGCCAGGGCACTGGCCGACAGCGGCGGGCTGAAGGTGACGGAGGCGTTCACGGTGCAGTTGAGGATCTCCGGAACGGCGGCTGACGCCGGTGCCGCCCAGGCGGCCGGGAGCTGACCGGCGGACAGTACGGCCAGTGCGGCGAGCACGGTCGTGACTCTTCGACGCAGGAACATCGGTGCAACCTCGTTTCGTCGGTCCGGGACGTACGTCACCCCGTGGCCCGGCAGCGAGTCCCCACCGGACAACGAACCACCGCCTGACGGCCGGGTCCCCCGCCCTCACCCTGTGGCACCCACCCCTACCCCGCATCCCCTACACCCCCTGAGAGTGACACCTGCCCCCCTACCCGCCCCGCACTTTGCGTTCGCGGGGAGCACGGAGACCCGTTCGGTCCGCAGTGGTGCGCGTAGGGACCATCCCCGCGTTCGCGGGGAGCACAGGAGGTGACCTGCGGTGTTATGGGGAGGCTAGGGGGTTTCACTTACTAGTGCCGACTCGGACATAACAGCCTTAAGCCTCTTTGTCTGTCTGGCGGTGTCGGGGCGGTGTCCTGTCGGCCTCACCCTAGTGCGGTGACCGGAAAGGTTTGCCGGTGAGCCCGCGGCGTCCGGTGCGACTGCGTTCGCTGCGCTCACTTCGTCTCGGCTCTTGCCTTGATCCTTCGGATGCCGAGCGCATCGCAAGGCGGAGGGGCGCCCGTATGTACTGGACGTACGTGGGCGACCCGACAACATCGCGAGGTGCCGTGCCGGGCGTCGCGGGCCGGTGAACCTTTCCGGTCACAGCACTAGCTACGGGTGCATGCCGCCGGGGTGGAACCGCTGGGTTCGGGTTTCGGGTGCGCGGAGGTGTTACTCCGTTCCGTCCGGTGGGGCGGACCAGAGGTGGGAGAGGGTGTCCAGGACGAGGCGGCAGATGGTGTCCGGGTCCGCGCTGGCCAGGGGTTCGCGGGCGGCGCTGGTGCGCATGAGGCCTATGCCGAGGAGCCAGGCCATGGCCAGGTCCGCGCGCAGGGCGCCGTCCTCGGCCCCGGAGAACGCGGCCAGGGCGTTCTGGTACCCCTTGCCCAGTTCCCGCAGGGTTCCGGCGGCCTCGTCGCCCCGCCCGACGGACTTGAGGTAGACCTCCAGGGAGCGGTCGGCCGCCCCGGTGGCGCTCTGGGTGAGTAGCGAGCGCAGGGAGGTCTCGAAGAGGTCCTCGGGCGGTGTCGAGCGCAGTTGTTCCAGCCCGCCCCGCGCGACGACCTCGGTGAGGAGCCCCTGCTTGGAGCCGAAGTAGCGGAAGAGGAGGGCCTGGTTGGCCCCGGCGCGTTCGGCGATGGCGCGGACCGTCGTCCTGTCGTAACCACGTTCGGCGAAGAGGTCCTGCGCGGCTTCGAGCAGCCGGAGCCGGGTGGCGGCGGCGTCCCGGCGGTGCTCTCCGGCCCGTCGGCGGGGGGCTTCGTCCACGCTGATGGTCCTTGCTGCCGGTGGTCTTCGCGAATGGCCCGTCAGGATAACGGCTGTAAAGCGTCGTTGACCGTTCCCGTGGCCGGACCTACGTTGTAAGCAGATGCTTACAACGTAGGAGACCATGGTGACGACCGCTGACACGAGTACCCCCCTCGCCTATCCCTTCAACACCGCCGACGGGCTCGAACTCGCCGACGAGTACGAGCGCGTACGCGACCAGCCGGGCCTGTTACAGGTCCAGTTGCCGTACGGCGAACCCGCCTGGCTGGTGACCCGCTACACCGATGCCCGGTTCGTCCTGGGCGACCAGCGGTTCAGCCGGGCCGAGGCCCTCACGCGCGACGAGCCACGGCAGTCCGAGGGCCAGTCCGGCAGCGGCATCCTCACGATGGACCCGCCCGACCACACCCGGCTGCGTTCCCTGGTGGCCAAGGCGTTCACCGTCCGTCAGATCGAGAAGCTCCGGCCCCAGGTCCGGGCCCTCACCGCGAGCCTCCTCGACGACCTGGAGGCCGCCGGACACCCCGCCGACCTGGTGGACCTCTACGCGCTGCCGCTGCCGGTCGCGGTGATCTGCCGGATGCTCGGGGTACCGCTGGAGGACCGCCCGCGCTTCCGGGTGTGGAGCGACGCCGCGCTGTCGACCAGTTCGCTCACCGCCGCCGAGTTCGAGACCAACATCGAAGAGCTGCGCGCCTACATGGCCGGACTGATCGACCTGCACCGTAAGGACCCGCAGGACGACCTGATGACCGCGCTCATCGAGGCCCGGGACGAGGGGGACCGTCTCTCCGAACGGGAACTCGTCGACCTGTGCGTGGCGGTCCTGGTCGCGGGACACGAGACCACCGCGTCGCAGATCCCGAACTCCGTCCTCACCCTGCTGGACCACCCGGACCAGCTCGCCCGGCTCAGGGAGAACCCCGAACTCGTGGCGGGCGCGGTCGAGGAGCTGCTGCGTTTCGTCCCGCTGGGGAGCGGGGCCAGCCAGCCCCGGTACGCGACCGAGGACGTGGAGGTCGGCGGCACCCTCGTCCGGGCCGGTACCCCGGTCCTGGTCGCGATCGGCGCCGCCAACCGCGACGCACTGCGGTTCACCGCCGCAGGCACCTTCGACATCGCGCGTGAGGGCAACCAGCACCTCGGATTCGGCCACGGAGTCCACCACTGCCTGGGGGCCCCGCTGGCCCGGCTGGAACTCCAGGAGGCGCTGGCCGCGCTCATCACCCGCTTCCCCGGGCTGGCCCTGGCCGGGGACGTGACCTGGAAGTCCGAGATGCTGGTGCGCGGTCCGCGCGTCATGCCGGTGCGGTGGTGACGGGCATGACCTGGAACGTACGCGTCGATCCAGAGCTGTGCCTGGTCTCGGGCATGTGCGCGGGGGTCGCCCCCGAGGTGTTCGCGCTGGATGCCGAACACGCCCGCGCGCGGGAGGAGGACATCGAGCCGGACGAGCGGGTCCTGCTGGCCGCCGAGATCTGCCCGGCCCAGGCGATCACGGTGCACGAGGGGAACAGGGTGATCGCCCCGCGCCGCGACTGAGGTACCGGAGGGTGAGGGAAGAGGGAGGAGCGACTGGTGCCTGACGTTCGGCGGTTCCGTCCCCGTCCCCATCCCCGCCCCTGCCCTCCGTACCCACGTGTCCCGGCCCGTCTTCCTGCCCCAACTCCCGTTCCGATAGGGCCGTTCGGGTGAAAGGCGGTCATACCTCCGGGTGTGGCCGCCTCTTCGGGCGCACGAGCCGTGTAAAGAGTGGCAGATTCGCCATCGACCGTTTCAAGACAGTTGGTAGCGCAGGAGTAGTTGATGAACCGCCGGAGTCACTCCGTCCTTGTCCAGACCACCACTCTCCGGACGGCCGCACTCCCAGCCCTTGTCGTTCCGGTCGGCGGGGTCTTCGACTCGGGACGGGCGGCCGAAACGGATGTGACCTCCTCTTCGTCCCCGTGCCGTTCTTCTCTCCGCTCCCTCTGCCGTCGCCGGGTTCCCGGCGGACGGGGCTTCCTGAACGGGCCTGTGGCGGAAGGAATCTTCTGGCACTTCCGCCACCGTGCGGTGGACGGCGGTCCAGCGGTGTCCAGGGCCCGCCGCGCTGGTAGTGGCGGCTGCTGCTGCGGTCATGACGGACGCGGCGTGCGGCCGGGGACGGGGTTCCGCGCCCTGTAGTCCGTTGCCGGGCATGCGGACCGGTGCCGGCACCGGTCTTGCCGGGGTGCTTGCCGTCCGTCCGCTGTCCGTGGTCTGTCGACACTCCGGGGCCTGGTGCCTGGTGCCCTTCGGTGTTCCCCACCTGTCCGGGCGGCGGCCGTGCCTCCCGCCCGTATCCACCTGACCCACCACCTGCCGTGCCCCTCACCCGGCGTACCACTCACCCGGCGTACCACTCACTCCCCATGCCTCCCCATGCCTCCCCATGCCTCCCCATGCCTCCCCATGCCTCCCCATGCCTCCCACACGTTGATTCACGGAGAACTTGCTGTGCCCGCTCCTGTATCTGCTTCCCCATCTGCTTCTGTGGCTCCTTCTGCGGCTGCTCCGGTGCCTCTTCAGGCTTCGCCCGCTCGTCTGCCCTCTCTGACCAGCCTGCGTTTCTTCTTCGCACTGGGTGTCCTGCTGTGTCACATGGCGTTCATCCCAGGGTTCTTCGCCGGTGCCGCGACCAGTCCCCTGACCATGGTGGAACCGCTGGCGACCGGCGCGGTCAGCGGCTTCTTCGTCCTCTCGGGGTTCGTTCTGACCTGGGCGTACGTACCGGGCGAGCGGTTCCGGTCCTTCTGGCGCCGACGTTTCTGGAAGATCGTCCCCAACCATGTCCTCGCCTGGTCGCTGGCGGTTCTCTTCTTCGCCGTGACCACTGCCGTGCCACCGACCGTCATGCACGTCGGCGACAGTCCCGGCGCGGCCCTCGCCAGCCTGTTCCTGGTGCAGACGTGGGTCCCCGACGGGGGCTGGTTCTTCAGCTTCAACGCTCCGGCCTGGTCGATCTCCTGCGAGGCGTTCTTCTACGCGCTCTTCCCCGCCGCATTCGCCCTCCTCCGCAGGATTCCGGCCTCCCGGCTGTGGCGGGCATGGGCCGCCTTCGCGGCCGTCACGCTCCTGCTGCCGCTGCTCGCCACGGCCATCCCCGGGCCGCCGCTCTACGACTGGATTCCCGTCAACCGGAACAGCGTCTGGTTCATCTACGTCTTCCCGCCCGTCCGGATGGTGGAGTTCTGCCTCGGCATCCTCACCGCCCGCCTGGTCCAGGCCGGCCGCTGGCCCCGCATGCGCCGTGTGTGGACCGGTGCCCCCGTCCTGGTCATGCTTCTGGTCCTGCCGTTCCTTCCCATCCAGTACACGCTCGGGATGGCGATGGCCGCTCCGCTCGCGCTGGTCGTCGCCGCGCTCGCCCTCGCCGACATCGAGGGTCGTTCCCGGTACCTGCTCAGCCCCCGGCTCATCACCCTGGGGGAGGCGTCCTTCGCCCTCTACATGATCCACTTCCCGCTGATGCTGACGGTTCGTCATATGCTCGGTGTGGAAAGGACTTTCACCGCTGCCACCGGCGCCGTGATCGTCATCGGCCTGTTCGTGGCCTCCATCGCACTGTCACTGGTGGTCCACCGGTACTACGAACTCCCGCTGATGCGCCGCTGGGCCCGCCCCCGTGCCTCCGTCGGCCCAGCCCTGGCCGAGAGCCTCGCGCTGGGGGCGCCGCTCCCGGACCGGCGGGAGCAGCGCGTCTTCGCGGGCCACGCGATGTCGGCCGCAGCCTCCGCGACCTCGAACGCCGACGGCCCCCACGCCGCCCGCGACTTCACGCACCGGCCCCGCTAGTGCGGTGACCGGAAAGGTTCACCGGCCCGCGGCGTCCGGCACGGCACCTCGCGGTGTTGTCGGGTCGCCCGAGTACGTCCAGTGCTACGGGCGCCCCTCCGCCTTGCGATGCGCTCGGCATCGGAAGGATCAAGGCAAGAGCCGAGACGAAGTGAGCGCAGCGAACGCAGTCGCACCGGACGCCGCGGGCTCACCCGCAAACCTTCCCGGTCACCGCACTAGGTCGTCTCGGCGGTGCGACGCGAGTCCCGCCTCGCTCCGCCCCGTCCCGCTCGGGCCTGTCCCGTCATCCGGCGGCGTCTCCGGGAGGGGCGGGGCGGGTCAGGGTGAAGGCTGAGCGGGTCACGGGTCAGAAGGCCGGCCGGTCGTTGATCTCGACGATGCGGAGGTCGCCGAGCCGCACCGTGTACCAGACGTCCCGGCTGCCACCGCCGCTCCAGCGCTCGGTCAGCCGGACCGAGGCGAAGCCGTGCTCCTCCGCCTCCTGGCGCACGGACCAGTCCACCGGGACGTTCTGGGCGCGGAAGACCGGGTCGGCGCCGTGCCTACGGGCCCAGGCGTCGAGCCGGGGTTGGAGCTGTGGGACGAGATACCGCCCGCGGACCTGCCGGGGGCTCTCGCCGGACTGGCCGAGGACGGCCCGCCGGTAGTCGGAGAAGAAGAGGTGGACCTGATGGGAGGCCGGGGTGCCGGCCCGTACGGCCGGTGGGGACGAACCGGAGACACCGGCCGGCAGCGCGGTGGCCCCGGTGGCGGTGGAGACCAGGCCGCCGATCGCGAGCAGTGCGGTGGCGCCGACGAGAGCGGCGCGCAGAGTGATGGTCTGATTCATGGCAAAAATTCCACCATTCAGTGGCGAATCCTGCCTATCGCTGAAATGGGTGGTTTACCTGGAATTCGGCGCGCCTAGCGAGCCCTTGTGGAGAAAGCCACCACCGGGCTGCCCCGGCCCCCGACCGGCCCTCCCTGCCTCCGGCGGACCCCGCCCGTCCGGTTCGGGCACCTCCCGGTGCGCCCTTTCCGGACTCCGGTTCTGGGATAGCCTCTGGCCCGGCTTCGACCGCGACCACCTGCACCGAGTAAGGGACAGGCATCGCCCGCGAGAGCCGTTCCGGCTGTCCGGAACGGCTCCCACCCCCCCCGTCAGCGACCGGTCCCGGCCACCTCGGCGTACGTGCCGACCAGGTGGCGCCCGCTGGTTGCGGGACTTCCCGGAAGCGGCCGAAGGCCCTGAGCGACCAGCAGATCCCCCGTACCGCCACCCCACCTCACCCCCACCCTCCCCACGAGGTCAGCATGAAATCACTTCCTTCGTCAGTGACATCTCGGGACGAATCCGCTTATGTCAGCACACCCCAGGCTTCGATGGACGAACGGCTCCGCGAAGGCCGGCGCGCGATCGTCATCGGCGCGGGCATCAGCGGACTGCTGTCCGCCGCCGCGCTCGCCCCGGCGTTCCAGGAGGTCCTCGTCCTGGAACAGGACCCCCGTGTCCCCGCGCAGAACCCCGGCCCCCGCCCCGGCGTTCCCCAGGGCCGCCACCCGAACATCCTGATGATGCGCGGGGCCCAGGCCATGCGGGATCTGCTGCCGGGCCTGGACGCGGCGCTGGTCCGCGCGGGTGTCCGGTCCCACGACACCGGGCACGTCGTCTTCTGCGCGGGCGAACGCACCTCCCCGCCGCGTTCCTTCGGACTGCCCGCCCATTCCGTCAGCAGGCCGGTCCTGGAGGAGTGCATCCGCGCCGAGGTGAGTGCCCTGCCACAGGTACGGATGGAGAACGGCGTCCGTGTCGTCGGCCTGCACACCACCACGGGCCGCCGCGTCGCCGGAGTGGCCGTCGCCGCTCTCCCCGGCGGCGACGGCACGCGCCACCAGGGTGAACCCGAGGTCCTCCACGCCGACCTGGTCCTCGACGCGAGCGGCCGTACGTCCCAGGCGCACCACTGGCTGCGGAACCTGGGCGTGCCCGCGCCGAGGACCGAGATCGTGGACGGCCAGGCCGGTTACGTCACCACCTGGCTCACCAGCCCCGGCCCGCTCACCCCGGCCCGTCCGATGCTCTACGAACTCGGCAGCATCTCCCGCATCGGACGGGGAGCCGCCGCCGTCCGGGTCGAAGGCGGCCTGACCGTGCTCGCCGCCTTCGGCCGCGGTGAGGACCGCCCGCCCGCCGACCGGGCCGGGTTCCTCGCCTTCCTCCGCAGCCTGGACAACCCCCTGCTCGACGGGGTCGCCGCCGGTCTGGGCCCCGGCGAACCCCTCTACCGCTACGCGCGGCTCCCCAACCGCCGCCGCCGTTACGCGATGCGCAGCTGGCCCGCCGGACTGTTGGTCCTCGGCGACGCCCTGTGCCTGCTCAACCCCGTCTACGGGCAGGGCATGACCGTCGCGGCCCTCCAGGCCGTCCTGCTGCGGCGGCACGGGCCGGGCCTGCGGCACGATCCGGGCAACGTGCGCCAGGTCCAGCGTCTCCTCACCCGCCAGACCACCGTTCCCTGGCTCACCTCCACCGCCCAGGACGCCCGGTGGACGAGCACGCCGCCCTTCTACACCACCGCGATCGCCTGGCTCCTGGACCGCACCCTCGACCGGGCCATCGACGACGAGCACGCCCACCGCGCGATCCTGGAGACCATGCACATGGTCAGCCGTACCGCCCTGCTGCGCCCCCGCACGCTGGCGGCCCTGCTGAGGCCGGAGAAGAGCGGCAGGGCGTGACCACGGGCGGTGAGGACCACGTCGACCACGCCGGCCATATCCGCCATGCCGGCCACGGCGCGGTCCTCACCCGCCCGCCCCGCCCCGCCCGCCCTGGCCGTGGTGGGGGCGTTGTCAGTGGCCGCTGCCACGATGGTGGGGAAGGACACGGCCAGGGGTGGGGTGGGAGAAGTGGGACGACAAGCTCTCGCGGACGCGCTCGACGGCGCGTTGACGGAACGGCTGCTGCCGGACTCGGCGCTGGAGGCGGTGGGACGGTGGCTGTCCGCAGACGGTGTTCCGTACCTGACGGGCGTCGGGGGACATGCCGTGACGTATGGTCCCGCGCGCTGGGCGGGCATGGAGCCGTGGCCCGGCCCGTCCCCCGGACGGTCGCACACCGGGGCCGCGACCGTCAGCCGGGCCCACGCGATACGGGCCGGGTCGGAGGCCGGGCTGGCGCCGACGTCCGCGAAGGCCGTGTCGGCCTGGATCTGGTCGGACGGCGGCTGGACGCCCCACCGCTACGGGGTGTACCTGCGGTGGATGACCGCCGCCGCCGGGCAGCTCGCCGCGTCCGGGGCCGCCCCGCCCGATGCGGGCCCGGACCTGCTGGAACTGGCCTTCTTCCACGGGGCCTGGGAGCCGGCGGCCCGACCGGCGGAGGACCCGCGCGACGGTGCTCCGCCCCGGGTACGGGCGGGGCCGGCGCGCACAGCCCGGGAGATCGGGCCAGGCCGGGCCGGGGCGCGCTCCGTACACACATCGGTGGGACGGCTCTGGGCGGCACGGATGAAAAACCGGGGCGTACGGGTCCGGTCCGTTACACACGGGTGCGGGAGCGGGTACGGGTGTCCCGTCGGGCCCGTCAGTTTCCCGAGCCCGCCCTCAGAACCCAGACCCGGAGGTCCGTATGCCCCCCGGCTCCCGCGCACGGAACTGTCCCTTCGACTACGCCGAAGCACTGGAGTTCGACCCGGTGCTCAGGCAGTTCCTGGACGACGAACCCGTCGCCCGGATTCGGCTGCCCTACGGCGAAGGGGACGCCTGGCTGGTCACCGGCTACGACGACGTGCGGACCGTGACCACCGACCGGCGTTTCAGCCGCAGTGCCGTCATCGGCCGGGACTTCCCGCGGATGACGCCAGAGCCGATCGTCCAGGCCGAGGCGATCAACGTCATGGACCCGCCGGCCAGCAGCCGTCTGCGCAGCCTGGTGTCCAAGGGCTTCGCACCGGACCAGATCGAGCGCATGCGCCCGCGCATCCGGCACGTGGTGAACGGGCTGCTGGACGGGATGGCGGAGGAAGGCTCGTCCGCCGACCTCATGGAGCACCTGGCCGGACCGCTGCCGCTGATCACGATCTGCGAGATCCTGGAGATCCCCGAGGCCGACCACGCCCGGCTGCGCGGTCACGCCCGGACGATGATGGACATCGGCATCGACAACCGGGACGACGCGGTACGGGCCAAGGCGGAGCTCCGGGCCTACTTCACGACCCTCACCGCGCAGCGGCGCGAGCACCCCGGCGAGGACCTGATCAGTGTGCTGGCGTCGGCCCGCGACGGCGACGAGCTCCTCGACGACCGGGAGCTGAGCGTCATGGCCATGGTCCTGCTGATCACCGGTCAGGACACGACGACGTACGAGCTGGGGAACCTCTCCTACTCCCTGCTGACCAGGCCCGATCTGCTCGCCCGGGTGCGGGAGCACCCGGAGACGCTCCCGCAGGCGATCAACGAACTGCTGCGCTTCATCCCGTTCCGCAAGGGGGTGGGCATCCCCCGGGTGGCCACCGAGGACGTGGAGCTGAGCGGGGTGACGATCAAGGCGGGCGACATCGTCCACGTCTCCTACCTGACGGCCAACCGGGACGGCCGCAAGTTCGACCGGCCCGACGAGGTGGACCCGGAGCGCACCAGTCCGTCGCACATGGCCTTCGGCTGGGGCGCGCACCACTGTCTCGGCGCCCCGCTCGCGCAGGCCGAGATCGAGATCGCGATCGGGACGCTGCTGGAGCGTTTCCCCGGGCTCGCCCTGGCGAAGCCCGCCGAAGAGGTGCGGTGGAACACGACGTCGATCTGGCGTTACCCGCTGGCGCTGCCCGTCATCTGGTGACGTCCGGGGCAGGTCCCGCCGGGTGTGCCGGCCGCGGGTGCCCGCAGGCCGCCCGGGCGCGGGCGACCGAGGTGCGCCGGTGATCCGCCTGTCGTAGATTGAGTGGGTCGGCCCGGAGATCGAACGGGCCGGCCCGGAATCCCAGCCTCGCGCCCGGACCGTCCGGCGGCCACCGCGAGAACAGCCCTCAGCGGCCGGGACGTCCGCCCCTTCCCGGGAGAACCGCCTCCGCGACGCCTCCCTGTGCCCGTGCCGTGCCCGCGTCGCCGTGCCCGCGCCGACGCGTGCGTGCCGGGGCGGCCGTGCCCGTACCCGTGCGTTCCTCGGTGTGCTGTGCGGTGCGGGTGCGCGGGCAGGTGTTCCGTCCGCCCGTGTGGACGGACGTACCCCCGTATCTATGGACGTACCCCGCGTGGACGGACCTGTGCCCGTGGCGGCCCGCCGCCGACCGGTGGCCCCGTGGGTGGGCCCGGCTCGTACCGGGGACCCGTACCGGACCAGCGTCCGCTAGGAGAAGAGTCCCATGGCAGTTCTGTGCAAACCGGCCATAGCGGTCCCCGAGTACGTCATCACCAACGAGGAAACCCTCGACCTGGCGAGGCGGCTGCACCGGGGCAACCCCCAACTGGACCTGGCCCTGAGGCTGATCGAACACACCGGGGTGCAGAAACGGCATCTGATCCAGCCCATCGAGGCCGTACTGAAACACCCGGGGCTGGAAGCCCGCAGCATCCTCTACGAGTCGGAGTCCAAGGCCCGTGTTCCCGGTGTGGTCTACCGGGCACTGGCCCAGGCGGAGCTGGAACCGCGCCAGATCGACCTGATCATCTACGTGTCCTGCTCCGGATTCATGATGCCGTCGCTGACGGCATGGCTCATCAACCAGATGGGATTCCGTTCCGACACGCGGCAGCTGCCGATCGCCCAGCTCGGCTGCGCGGGGGGCGGCGCGGCGGTGAACCGGGCCCACGACTTCTGCACGGCCTACCCCGACGCCAACGTCCTCATCGTGGCCTGCGAGTTCTGCTCGCTGTGCTACCAGCCCACCGACGTGGGCGTGGGGTCGCTGCTGTCCAACGGGCTGTTCGGCGACGGGATCGCCGCCGCGGTGGTCCGTGCGGAGCCGGGCACCGGCATGAGTCTCGAACGCAACAGCTCCTACCTGATCCCGCACACCGAGGACTGGATCTCCTACGCGGTCCGCTCCACCGGCTTCCACTTCCAGCTCGACAAGCGGGTGCCGGGGACGATGGAACCGCTCAGCCCGGCGCTGCGTTCCCTGGCCGAAGAGCACCGGTGGAACGTCAGCAAACTGGACTTCTACATCATCCACGCGGGCGGTCCGCGCATCCTGGACGACCTGAGCCGCTTCCTGGACGTGCCGCCCGAGGCGTTCCGCTTCAGCCGCGCCACGCTCACCGAGTACGGCAACATCGCCAGCGCGGTCGTACTCGACGCCCTGGCCCGGATGTTCGACGAAGGCTCGGCCCTCGACGGCCACCAGGGCCTGCTGGCGGGCTTCGGCCCGGGCATCACCGCCGAGATCTCCCTGGGCACCTGGACCTCCCCGACCTCCTGACCCCGACCTCCTGACCCCGACCTCCTGACCCCGGACATCCGCCCGGCCGGATTGCCGGTCACCGGCCTCTGAGGAGTGTCGTGCGGCGCGTCCGGGCCCAGGACGGGGCGTTCGCGGCCCTCGACCGCGAGGCGGGTGCCCACCGCGTCTCCGGTCCGGTGGAGGTCGAGTTCGGCGGGGAGACGTTCCAGGTCCCGCTGACCGTCAAGGACGTCCGCGCCGCTCTCGGTGAGGAGGACCGGACCGTGTTCGACAGGGAGATCTCCGCCGCCGCACCGAACACCATCGGCCGACTCCTGCGCAGGTGGGCGCTGGTGGTGATCCCCGGCGACGAGCTGGACCGGCGTGACGTCCTGCTCCTGGCGGAACAGCGGGCCACCGGGGCCGGGGTGAGCGCCGGGTGAGCTACCGCGTCACCCGTCACCCGTCACCCGTCACGTGGCGTGGTACCGGTGGTGGCGGTCGGGCGGTGACGGGCAGGGGCTGACGGGCGGGTGGGTTCTCGTTACGCGTCCGGGGGGACGATGTGGCCGTCGCGGAGTTCCACGACGCGGTCGGCGAGTTCCATCAGGGCCGGGTCGTGGGTGGCGACCAGGACGGTGACGCCCTCGCTGCGGACCACCGCGCGCAGCAGTCGCATGATCGAGCGGCCCGTCTCGGAGTCCAGCTGGCCGGTGGGCTCGTCCGCGATGATCAGGGCGGGTTCGTTCGCCAGGGCGCGCGCCACGGCCACCCGCTGCTGCTGTCCGCCGGAGAGTTCCCCGGGGCGCTGGTCGGCGTGGTCGGCGAGGCCGACCAGTGCGAGCAGCGTACGGACCCGTTCCTCGCGCTGTCGCGCCGGGACCTTGCGCATCCGCATGGGCACGCCCACGTTCTCGGCGGCGGTCAGTACCGGGATCAGCCCGAAGGACTGGAAGACGAAGCCGATCCGGTCCCGGCGCAGTGCGAGCAGTGCGGACTCGTCCAGCGAGGCCAGGTCGGTGCCGTCGAGGCGGACGCTGCCGCCGGTCGGGGTGTCCAGGCCGCCGAGGAGGTTGAGCAGGGTGGTCTTGCCGGAGCCGGAGCGGCCCTTGAGCGCGGTGAGTTCGCCGCGGCGCACCTCGAAGGAGACACCGCGCAGGGCGTGCACGGCCTGCGCCCCGCTGCCGAAGCTCCGGTGCACGTCGTCCACCACCAGCATGGGTGCCGGTGCGGTGGCCTGCGGCTCTGTCATGGTGGGCTCCCCCTCGGATCGTCCGGCGCGCGCTCTCCCGGAGCAGCGCCTTTCGAATTTGTTCATCTATGACCGGCCAGGCGCAAGTCCCTTCCCCTGCTCGACTGAATCTGACAATATCGTCCGCTATCCGGGACCAGTAGTCCGGATGGGGGAGGAAAGCACATGCTCGGCTTCGTCTTGCGCCGGCTGCGCGGGCGACTGCCGCTCGCCGCCGCCGTGCTGCTCACCGTACTGATCACCACGACGGCGCTCACCGCCCTGCTCGCGTTCACCCGGGGCGTGGGCGAGGCAGGAATGCGCCAGGCCCTCCAGGGACCCGAAAGGGACCGGACCGCGGTGGTGGTCTCCAGCGGGCACCCGGTGCGCGACCGGGCCAAGGACGACGAGGCCGTACGCGCCTTCGCCGCCGACCTGTTCGGCCCCCTGCCGGTCGGCGTCGAGACACTGGCGCGCAGCCGCTCGTACGGACTGCCCGGCACCTCCGCCTCCGGCAGGGACGCCGACCTCACCCTGCTCGCCGCCCTCGACCGGGGCCGCGTCCGCCTCCTGGCCGGACAGTGGCCCGAAGCCGCCCTGGCGCCCGGCACCCCGGTCCCGGTGGCCGCGCCGCAGTCCGCGCTGGACCGGCTCGGCCTCACCGCCGCCGCCCTCCCCGCCGACGTACGGCTCGACGACCGCTACGGCGGCTCCCCGCTCACCGTCCGGGTCACCGGCGTGTACCGGGCGGCCGAACCCGACGCCGTGTACTGGCGGCTGGACCCGATCGGCGGCCGGGAACTCCAGAACGGCACGTTCACCACCTACGGCCCGCTGCTGACCGACGACTCCGTCTTCACCACCGGCGGGCTCCCGCAGAACGGCCGCAGCACGCTCCTCACCCCCGACTTCACCACCGTCCACGCCGCCGGGACGGCCGCGATCGAGGCCCGCGCCGCCCGGCTGACCACCGCACTCCAGAGCACGGCCGACCTGGAGGTCCGGACCGAACTCCCCGCCCTGCTGCGCGAGCTGGCCTCGGGCCGTCTCGTCGCCCACTCCACCCTGCTGGTCGGCGCCCTGCAACTGACCGTCCTCGCCTCGGCCGCACTGCTGCTCGTCTCCCACCTCCTGACGGAACGCCAGGAGAGCGAACGCGTCCTGCTCACCGCGCGCGGCGCCTCCCGCCGCAGGCTCGGCGCGCTCACGGCGACCGAGTCGCTGCTGCTCGCACTGCCCGCCGCCCTCCTCGCACCCCTGCTCACCCCGCCGCTGCTGCGGCTGCTGGGCGGCGTGGGCCCGCTCGCCAAGGTCCCACTGGCCACCGCCGGGACCTGGCTGCTGTGGCCCGTCGCCGCGGGCTGCGCCCTCGCGTGCGTCCTGCTGACCGCACTGCCCGCCGTGCTGCGCGGCGCCGCCGCGGCCGCACTGCGCCGCACCGGCGGACGGCAGGCCGCCGTCAGCGGAGCGGTCCGCTCCGGCGCGGACCTCGCCCTGCTCGTCCTGGCCGTCCTCGCCTACCGCCAACTGGCCCGCTACAGCGGGGACGGAGCCGCCGCCCCCACGGACGGCTCGCTCGCCGTCGACCCCGTGCTCGTCGCCGCGCCCACCCTCGCCCTGTGCGCCGGAACCCTGCTCGTCCTGAGGCTGCTGCCGCTCGCCGCCCGGCTGGGCGGACGGCTGGCCGCCCGGGGCCGCGGGCTCGGCCCGGCGCTCGTCGGCTGGCAGCTCGCCCGCCGCCCCGGCCGCGCCACCGGACCGGTCCTCCTCCTCGTCCTCGCCGTCTCCAGCGGTGTCCTGGCCCTCGGCCAGCACACCGCCTGGTCCACCTCCCAGCGCGACCAGGCCGACTTCGCCACCGCGGGCGGACTGCGCGTCGTGGGCAGCGAACTGGCCTCCCTGGGCCGCGGCGGCCGGTACGCGGCCCTGCCCGGCGGGGACCGCGTCATCCCGGTGATCCGCTCCCGGCAGGAACTGCCGGGCGGAAAGGCCGGACAGGTCCTCGCCCTCGACGCCGCCGCCGTGGCCGAACGGGTACCGGTCCGCTCCGACCTGCGCGACGGCCGCCCCCCGCGCGACCTCTTCACCCCGCTCGCCGTCGACACCCCCGGCAGCGCCGGCATCACCCTGCCCGGCAGCCCCCAGCGCATCGACGTCGACGTGGCCGTCACACCGATGGACCAGGGAGGCGGTGGCGCCCGGCTGGCACTGCTGCTGCGCGACAGGTTCGGACTGACCTACCGCACCCCCGCACTGCCGCTGCCCAAGAGCGGCCAGGCCACCCTCCGGGTCGGCCTCGCCACCCTGACCGACGCCCCGGCCGGGTCCGCCGCCACCCCGCTGAGCGTCGCCGCCCTGATCGTCTCCCAGAGAGCGTCCGACGGCGTCACCACCACCGGCGGCGCCGCTCAGCTGACCGTCCGCCGGATCTCCGCCGCCGCCACCGCGGACGGCCCGGCCACCCCCGTCGAAACGCCCGCCCCCACCTGGCACCTGCCCCACCGGACCGGGAACAGCGCCACCCTCGCCGCGACCCTGTCCACCGCCGGCCCGGACGACGGCCCGGCCCTGCTCCGGCTGGCCTACGG
This sequence comes from Streptomyces sp. NPDC051567, assembly GCF_044454165.1. Taxonomy (NCBI): domain Bacteria; kingdom Bacillati; phylum Actinomycetota; class Actinomycetes; order Kitasatosporales; family Streptomycetaceae; genus Streptomyces; species Streptomyces sp. NPDC051567. The sequence continues at coordinate 253,431 of NZ_JBITDK010000007.1, forward strand.
AGCCTCCTCCGACACCCCCGGCGGCACCCAGGTCACCCTGACCACAGCCGCCCACCCCGCCACCGAAATCCCCGGGATCGCCACCCACACCTACCTCAAGACCGTCGGCGCCGCCGTCGGCAACCGCATCCCCGTCACCCTGGCCGGTACCGGCATCACGGTCCGGATCACCGCCGCCGTCCCCTCCCTTCCCGTGGCCGGTGACACCGCCCTGGCCGTCGACGCCGCCACCCTCGGCCGGCTCCTGGCGGCCGGCGCCGGAACCGGCGGACCGGAACTGCCCAGCACCACCGAATGGTGGCTGCCGGGCGCCTCCGCCGCCGACCCCACCCCCGCGCGGGCCGCCGCCGCACTGCGCGCCGGAGCCAAGGACCGACAAGTACTGCTCAGCGAGGACGTGGCCGCCGGACTCCTGGAGGACCCGCTGAGCGCGGGCCCGCAGGCCGCCCTGGCCGCCCTCGCCCTCGCGTGCGCGGTCCTCGCGGCGATCGGCTTCGCCGCCTCGACCGCCGCGGCCGGACGGGAACGCTCCCGCGAGTTCGCGGTCCTGCTCGCCCTCGGCGCACCCCGGCGGGCCCTGATCCGCACCACCCTGGCCGAGAGCACCGTCCTGGTCGGACTCGCCACCGCCGTCGGCGTGGGGCTGGGCGCGGCCATCGTCCACCTGGTCGTCCCGCTGATGGTGCTCACCCCCGCCGCCCGCCGCCCCGTACCGGAAGTCCTCGTCGACCTGCCGACGGGGACGACGCTCCTGCTGGCCGCCGCCATCGCGGCGGTACCTCTTCTGTCCGCCGTGCTCGGTGCGCGCGGCCATCGTGACGTGGCCGCCCGGCTGCGCTTTGTGGAGGACTCGTGACCGGCCCGGCCCCCACCACCGAGAGCGGACCCCCGCCCGCCGCCCGGCCCGCGCCCTGGGTACGGACCCGGCTGCGCGCCACCCCGCTCAGCGCCCTGCTCGCCGCGGCGCTCGCCTTCGTCACCGTCCTGCTGGCGGCCTCCCTGCCCCGCGCCCTGGACCGCGGCGCCGACCAGGCACTGCGCTCCTTCCTGGACCGTCAGGGCCCGGCCGCGACGAGCCTGCTCGCCACCGCCTCCGCCGAGTCCGGGACCATGACGCCCAAGGAACTGGACACCGTCCTGGCCGTCCTGCGCGACCGCGTCGCGCAGGACTTCACCCTCGCGGCCGACGGCCCCGTCCACGGCTCCCAGTCGAACAAGGCCCGCGACCTCACCGACCCCGGGGTCGTCCGCATCGAGGACGTCCCCTCCCGCCTCGGCCTCGTCCACCTGCCGCAGGCCGCCGCCCACACCACCCTGGTGGCCGGGCGCCTGCCGGGCGCCACCACCCCCGGCGGCCCCGTCCCGGTCATGCTGTCCCAGGCCGTGGCGCAGAGCCTCGGCATCCGGCTCGGCACCGTACTGAACACCCCGTCCGGAACCTCCGGCACCCCACGCGCCGAAGTGGTCGGCCTGTACACGGCCACCGACGAGACCAGCACCTTCTGGACCGGCCTGCCCTGCCTCACCCGCGTCTGCCAGTCCCGCACCACCACCGTGCCGCCCAAGTCGTACTGGCAGGCCGCCGCCCTGGTCGGCGCGGAGAGCCTCGACCAGCTGGACCCCTGGGGCAGCGGCGCCGAGGACTTCTGGCGGCTCCCGGTGGACACCACCGTCCTGCGCGCCGACCAGCTCCAGGGCGACGCCAAGAAGACCGCGGCCTACGTCGCCGGCCCCACCGGCTCCGCGCTGGTGCGCGCCACCGGCCGCACGGACCTGCGCGTCAGCTCCCGGCTCCCGGCACTGTTCACCCAGGCCCAGACCCGGCAGCAGGCCGCCGCGCCGCTCGCCGCGATCGGCCCGGCCGGCGTCGCCGGCGTGGCCCTCGTCGTCTTCTGCCTGGCCGCCGCGCTCACCGGCGACCGGCGGGCGGCCGAACTGCGGCTGCTGCGGGCCCGGGGCGGCTCGCGCGGCGGCATCGTGCGCAGGCTGCTCGGGGAGAACCTGGTCACCACGCTCCCGGCCGCGGCGCTCGCGACCGCCACGGCCGTCCTGCTGCTGCCCACCCCCCGGCTGGCCGCCACGGTGTCCGCCGCCTCGGCCGCCACCCTCCTGGCCCTGCTGGCGTTCCCCGTACGGGCCGCCGTGCTGCTGTCGGCACCGCGCGGACCCGCCGCCCGGCGCCGGCTCGTGGGCGAGCTGCTCGTCCTCGCCGCCACCACCGCCGCGATCCTGGAGACCCGCCGACGCGGAGTGGCCCCGGCCGGCGCGGGCGTGGACCCGCTGCTGGTCGCCGCCCCGCTGCTGCTCGCGCTCTGCGGGGGACTGCTGCTGGCCCGCGTCCAGCCCCTCCTGGTCGGGGCGTTCGCCCGGACGGCCCGCCGGGGGACCGGACTGATCGGCTTCCTCGGCCTGGCCCGCGCCTCCCGGGGCACCGGGGGCAAGGCCCGGCCCTCGGTACTGCCGCTGGTCGCGCTGCTGCTGGCCGTCACCACCGCCGGGTTCGGCGCCACCGTCCTGGCCTCCGTGGACGCCACCCGGCTCCAGGTCGCCCGGCAGACCGTCGGCGGCGACGCCCGGATCACGGTCGCCACCGGAGCCCCCGTCCCGGAGCCGCTGACCAAGGCCGCCGCCGCGCTGCCCGGCGTACGCCGGGCCCTGACGGTGTGGACCGACGACGACGCCACGCTCGTCGGCGTCTCCGGACGCTCGGCCCGCGTCACGGTGGTCGTCGCGGAGCCCCGCGCCTACGCCGAACTGGCCCGCACCGCAGGGCGCGGCCTGTTCGACCCGGCGCTGCTCACCGGGGACGTCCCGGGCGGCGACGCCCCCGTCCCCGCCCTGGTCAGCGCCGACCTGGCCGGAGGGACCAGCGGTGACGGCACCCACCGGATACGGTTCGGCAACGGCAAGGAACTGCGGGCGAAGGCCGCCGCCACCGTCGAGGCGACGCCCGTCCTGCCGGGATACAAGGCGGGATTCGTCGTCCTGCCCGCCGGCCCCGCCACCGCCCGGATACCCCAGGCCGCCCACCCCAGCCACTGGTTCGCGACCGGCGAGATCGACGACGCCCGGCTGCGCGACCTGGTCCAGGAGGCGGCCCCGGCCGGCGCCACCGACCACTACCGCGTCCGTACCAGCGCGGGCACCGCCACCGAACTCGCCGCCGATCCGCTCCAGCGTTCGGCCGCCCGGCTCTTCTGGGCCGCCGTGGCCGGCGCCGGGGGCTTCGCACTGCTGGCCGTCCTGCTCGGCCTGGTCCGGGCCGCGCCCGACCGGGCCGCGCTGCTGGCCCGGCTGCGCACCATGGGGCTGCGGCCCCGGCAGGGGTTCCTGCTGATCCTGGCCGAGTCGCTGCCGCAGGCGCTGGCCGCCGCGCTCGGCGGCGGACTGACCGCCGTGGCGGCCGTCGCCCTGCTGGGCCCCGCCGTCGATCTGTCCGCCCTGGTCGGCGCCGTCGTACCGGCCGGCCTGCGGCTCACCGCGGAACCCGTACTGACGCAGGCGCTGGGCCTGGCCGCACTGGCGGCGGTCGCCGTGCTGGCCGAGGCGGCCGTCTCCGGGCGGCGCCAGATCACCACCGAGCTGAGAGCGGGAGACCACTGATGAGCAGTCAGGCGCCGACCTACGAGGACCTGCGCCGCGAGGCGCTGGCCGCCGCCGCACCCCGGACCCACGGGGAGGGCGCCGCCATCGTCTGCGACCGGCTGGTCCGGATCTTCACCACCGACGGGGTCGAGGTCCAGGCCCTCCAGGGCCTGGAACTGACCGTGACCCAGGGCGACCTGGTGGCCCTGGTGGGTGCCTCCGGCAGCGGCAAGTCCACCCTGCTGAACATCCTGGCGGGCCTGGACGTGCCCACCGCGGGCGCCGCCTCCGTCGGCGGCTACGACCTGCTGGAGATGTCCGCCCGGGACCGGCTGCGCTACCGCCGCGAGGCGGTGGGCTTCGTCTGGCAGCAGACGGCCCGCAACCTGCTGCCCTTCCTGACGGCGGCCCAGAACATCGCCCTCCCGATGCAGCTCAAGGGCGGTGGGCGCGGCGCTGCCAAGCGGCACGCCGCCCAGGTGGGACGGCTCCTGGAGGCCCTCGACATCGCCGAACTCGGGGACCGCCGGCCCGCCCAGCTCTCCGGCGGCCAGCAGCAGCGGGTGGCCATCGCCGTCGCCATGGCCAACGACCCGGCCGTCCTGCTGGCCGACGAGCCCACCGGCGAGCTGGACTCCGAGACCGCGGCGGCGGTCTTCGACGCCTTCCGCACGGTCAACCGGGAACTCGGCGCGACCGTGGTGATCGTGACCCACGACCCCCTCGTCGCCGGGGAGGTCCGCCGTACGGTCGCGATCCGTGACGGCCGCACCAGCAGCGAGGTGCTGCGCCGCACGGTCACCGACGAGCACGGCACGGAGTCGGTGAGCGAGCGCGAGTACGTGATGCTGGACCGCACGGGCCGCGTCCAGTTGCCGCAGAAGTTCCTGGAGGCCCTGGGCATGGAACACCGGGTCGCGGTCGACCTCGCCGCCGACCACATCGCCGTCCACCCGGACCGGGACACCCTCTAGCACTTGCTGGTGTCCAGTACCGCTGGTGTCCAGTACCGCTGGTGCCGTGATCCCACACTTGGTCCAGACCTCTTGACGGAAGGTCTGGACCAACTTTACGGTGTGGCGCACCACACCACGTATGTCTCCAGGCCCCCCACGTCCAGGAGGTGATCGTGTCCCCCCACCTTGTCCCCGTCTTCCCTGTCCCCTCCTCCCTCTCCTCCCACTCTTCCCTCCTCTTACCCGGTCGCGTTCACGGCCTTCCCGCTCCTGGTCACCCCGGCCTGTCCTCCTGCCCCCCACGGCACGAACGGCATGAAGGGAGCACATCATGATCCGTCGGACCATCCGTCTGCTCGGCGCCGGACTGGCGATGGCTTTTCTCACCCAGGTACCCGCCGCGGCGGCCTCCCCCCTCGCACCGCCCCCGGCCGACACCTGCGCGGTCCAGTCGAAACCTGCCGGCAAGGTGCTCCAGGGATACTGGGAGAACTGGGACGGCGCCGCCAACGGCGTCCACCCGCCGCTCGGCTGGATACCCCTCACCGACAGCCGTATCCGCAGCCACGGCTACAACGTGATCAACGCGGCCTTCCCGGTCATCCTCTCGGACGGCACCGTCCTGTGGCAGGACGGGATGGACAACACGGTGAAGGTGCCGACCCCCGCCGAGATGTGCCAGGCCAAACAGAACGGCCTCACCCTGCTGATGTCCATCGGCGGCGCGGCGGCCGGCATCGACCTCAGCTCCAGCAGCGTCGCGGACCGGTTCGTGGCGACCATCGTGCCGATCCTCAAGAAGTACAACTTCGACGGGATCGACATCGACATCGAGACCGGTCTCGTCGGCTCCGGCAACATCAACCAGCCCTCCGCCTCACAGGCCAACCTGATCCGCATCATCGACGGCGTGCTCGCTCAGATGCCGTCCAACTTCGGTCTGACCATGGCCCCCGAGACCGCCTACGTCACCGGCGGCAGCGTGGTGTACGGCTCGATCTGGGGCTCCTACCTGCCGATCATCAAGAAGTACGCGGACAACGGCCGGCTGTGGTGGCTGAACATGCAGTACTACAACGGCAGCATGTACGGCTGTTCCGGCGACTCGTACTCGGCGGGCACCGTCGCCGGGTTCAAGGCACAGACGGACTGCCTCAACCAGGGCCTGGTCATCCAGAACACCACGATCAAGGTGCCCTACGACAAGCAGGTCCCCGGGCTCCCGGCCCAGCAGGGCGCGGGCGGCGGCTACATGTCGCCGAGCCTGGTCTCCCAGGCGTGGAACTCCTACGGCAACCAGCTGAAGGGCCTGATGACCTGGTCGCTCAACTGGGACGGGTCACGCAACTGGACCTTCGGTGACAACGTCAAGGCCCTCCAAGGCCGCTGACGCGATCGACCCGGGCGGTGGCGGCACCCTCACGGTGCCACCACCGCCCTCCCGCGCGAGCACCACCGCCACCTCCCGCGTCCCGGGGGCGCCGTAGAACCCGTAGAACCCGTGCGACCCGTGCGACCTGTGGGACCCGTGGAACTCTCAGAACCCGTGAAACCCGTAGGACCCCGTGGAACCCTCCGAACGGCAGGACCCTACGAACCCGTGGGACCGTGCTTGCGGTGGTGAACCTGACCGCCCATCTGGGTGCGTCCGGCCTGGTCCGGCGCCCTGGAACCGGGCCCTGCCGGTAGGAACGCGGATGTGATCAAGCACCTGCTGCGCGGTACGGCCGCGCTCTCCCTCACCCTCGCCCTGGCCGGCCCCGTCTCCGCCACCCCCTCCGCGCCGTACCCCGGCTCCGCCGCCCTCGCCGCCCGGGCGGTGACGCTCTCGATCCCGGAGCCGCCGTCGGTCGAGGTCGTGGAGGAGGAGCTGGAGAACCTGACCGTGGAGGCGCCGCACTCGATGGCGGGCTACAGCCGCGCGAAGTTCCCGCACTGGGCCCTGCAGTTCGGCAAGTGCGACACCCGGGAGGTGGTCCTGGCCCGCGACGGGAAGGACGTCGAGCAGGACGAGGAGTGCCGCGCGATCTCGGGGAGCTGGCTGAGCCCGTACGACAACAAGTCGTTCACCTCCTCCGGCCAGCTCGACATCGACCACATGGTCCCCCTCGCCAACGCCTGGCGCTCGGGCGCCGACACCTGGGACACCCCCCGGCGCAAGGCGTTCGCGAACGACCTGGAGCACTCCCAGCTCGTCGCCGTCTCCGCGGCCTCGAACCGGTCGAAGGGCGACCAGAGCCCGGAGACGTGGGTCCCGTCGAACGGCGCCTTCTGGTGCACCTACAGCCGGGCCTGGGCCCATGTGAAGTCGCTCTACTCGCTCTCCGTCACCGAGGGCGAGAAGACCGCCCTGGAAGGGATGCTGAGCACCTGTCAGAAGTGAGGGGTCAGCCGTCTCCGTAGCGCAGACGTCCCAGAGCCGTCATGGGCCGGTCGTGGGCGCAGATGACGGCGGGCAGGGCGGTGGAACCGGTCAGGTGCCGGTCCACCGCGGCGGCCACCGCCCGGCCCTCGGCGATGGCCCACACCACCAGGGACTGGCCCCGGCCGGCGTCCCCCGCGACGAAGACCCCGGGTGCCCGTCCGCCGGTGGCCGCGAAGCCCGAGTCGCGGGCGAAGTTGCCGTGGTCGTCGAGGTCCAGCGCCAGCTGCTCGCGCAGGCCGCCCGCCCGCTCGGGGCCGCAGAAGCCCAGGGCCAGCAGGACCAGCCCGGCCGGAATCACGTGCGCGGTACCGGCGAGGGGCCTGCGGGCCGTCGGCTCGACGGCGGTCAGCCGCAGCGCCCGTACCCAGCCCCAGGCGTCGCCCTCGAAGCGCAGGGTGGCGCGGGAGAAGAGCCGGGGGTCGCGGCCCTCGCGCCCGCGGACCTCCTCGTGGGCGTGGGAGATCCGGTACACCTTCGGGTACACCGGCCAGGGTTCGCTGTCGGCCCGGTCGGCCCCGGGCTCCGGGTTGATGTCGAGCTGGACCACGGAGAGCGCACCCTGCCGCAAGGCCGTACCGATGCAGTCCGAGCCGGTGTCCCCGCCACCGACGACCACCACGTGCCGGCCCTCGGCGGTGACGGGAGGCACGGCGTAGTCGCCCTCCCGGACCCGGTTGGCGAAGGTCAGGTACTCCATGGCCTGATGGATGCCGCGCAGCGCGCGCCCCGGAACCGCGAGTTCCCTGCGCTCCGCGGCCCCGACCGCGACGACGACCGCGTCGTACCGGCCCCGCAGCCCGGCCGCGCCGACCGCACCGCCGATGTCCGCACCCGTCAGGAACGTCGTGCCCTCCGCGCGCATCTGCTCGACGCGGCGGTCGATGTGCGCCTTCTCCATCTTGAACGCGGGGATGCCGTAGCGCAGCAGACCGCCGAGCCGGTCGGCCCGCTCGTGGACGGTGACGCGGTGCCCGGCCCGGGTCAGCTGCTGGGCGGCGGCCAGACCGGCCGGGCCGGAACCGATGACGGCCACGGCCTTCCCGCCGCGCCGCTCCGGTGGGCGCGGCGTCAGGTAGCCGCGCCGCAGACCCTCGTCCGCGATCGTCTGTTCGACGTTCCGGATGGTCACCGGCTCCGCGTTGATCGTCAGGACGCAGGCGTCCTCGCAGGGGGCCGGGCAGAGCCGTCCGGTGAACTCCGGGAAGTTGTCGGTCGCGTGCAGCCGCTCGTACGCGGCGCGCCAGTCCCCGTGTGCCGCGTACGCGTTCCACTCGGGTATGAGGTTCCCCAGGGGGCAGCCGGTGTGGCAGAACGGAATGCCACAGTCCATGCAGCGGTCGGCCTGTTCGGAGACGAGCGGAAGCAGCGCCTGCCCCGCGTGGACCTCGCGCCAGTCCCCGATCCGCTCCTCCACGGGACGGGCCGGGACGGGCCTGCGGGGAATCCTGAGGAAGCCGGACGGATCGGTCACGCGCCGCCTCCCTGGATCGTTCGGGGCCGGATCGTTCGTGACGGGCACGGGCACGGGCACGGGCACGGGGTACGGGGCACGAGGGCGTGGGGTAGGGGCGTGCGGCGTGCTGTATGTGGTACAGCCGGGGCGCCTGGGGCGCAGGGGCGTGTGCCGATGCATGCCGTATGGGTGATATATAGGGCGTTCTCACCAGGTTACGCCGTCTTCGTGACAGTGCCAGGATCGGCGTCGCAGCTCCTGCCGGTCCGCGCCGAGGGCCGGTGGCCGGTCCACCGCCTGGGGCGGGACGCTGTGCGTCACCCTCTGTGATTTTTTCTGCGGCTTTCCTGGCTCCGCCGGTCCTCGGGAGGACCTGTGCCGGACCGCCGTCCCCGGGCCAGACCACGGGGTGGTAGTGCTGTATGCGTCCCTCGCTGCCCGCGTCCGCCTGCTGCACGATGGCGACGACATCGCCGCGGGAGTTGACGCCGCCGACGGTGGAGACGGACGTATCGGGGCCCAGCTCCGCGGGGATCGACAGCGTCCGCTCCAGCACGCCGCCGAAGTAGACGCGGACGGTCTTGTCGCCGTGACCGCCCGCGACCACACGGCCCGCGTCGTTGACCGTCAGGTCGTTGCCCACGCGGGTGGTTTCGGGCAGTACGGCGACGGCGGCGTCACCCGCCCGGTAGGTGAAGCTCACCTGCGTACCGGAGGCGACGGGCCGGTACCAGCCCGTCATCAGACCGCTCTGGTTCACCCCGGTCAGCTCACTCTCGGCCTGGGTGTCCGTGAGGGGAACCCGGTGCACGGTGGCGCCGGTCCAGTAGACCGCCTTGCCCCGGGACGAGCCGACCGAGACGTTCCCGCGACCCAGGGCGCGCACACCCTCGTTCGGCCAGGCCCCGGTGCCGGGCAGCGCACCCAGCACGGTCAGCGCGGGTTTGCAGGGTGCGGCGGCATGCGCCGTGGCCGGTCCGGCGGCCGTGACCGTCCCGGCCAGAGCGACCGCGGCCCCGCGTACGTGAGATGCGTGCGGTCGCTCATGCTGCCACGGGGATATGACAGAAGGCCCCGGAATGCTTCGCGCCACTTTGATGATCATCAAATTCCGGCCCCGGAAGGGCTGTTTCAGGTCATCGCCGTACCCGTGAACCCTTGACTCCTGACCGCGGGTGGCGGGTGGCAGGGGGTGACGGGCCGGTGCCCGGCTGCGACGCTGGACGTATGACTCTGCCGAATCTGCTCGCCACTGCCGGACTGTTGCTGTGGGTGGCGTACGAGGTGTTGCTGCGGCGCCGTACGGATGCCGTGGCGGCCGACTGGCACGGGGGCGCCGACGACCGCGGCAGCACCAGGCTCCTGCTGGGCTCCTACGTCGTCTCCGTGATCGTCACCGTGACGTTCACCCACGTCACGACCGGGCGCCTCTCGGCCGGCTGGTGCTGGGCGGGGGTCGCGGTGATCGCCGTCGGTCTCACCGTACGGGCCTGGGGCATGAACACCCTGGGCCGCTTCTACACCCGCACCCTGCGCGCCACCGAGGACCAGCGCCTCGTCCAGGAGGGCCCCTACCGGCTGATCAGGCACCCCGGCTACTGCGGCAGCCTGCTGGTGTGGAGCGGGTACACGCTCGGTCTCGGCAACTGGATTCCGCTGCTCCTCGTCACCGCCGTGCTGCTGGCCGCGTACACCTGGCGCATCAACGCGGAGGAGAAACTGCTGCTGGCTTCCTTCGGCGAGCGGTACGCCCAGTACCAGCGGCGCACGAAACGTCTGGTGCCGTACGTGTACTAGACGAGTCATTCCGATGTGATCAGTGGTCGTAGGCGATGAGGGATCGTGTGATCGGCTGGCCGGTCTTGTGGTTGTGCCAGATCGCGGCGGCCATCGCGAGGATGCGCTGGGCGACGCGGACTGCGACGCCTTCGAAGGTCCGGCCGCCGTGCTGTTCCAGGTCGAGCTGGCCCTTGAGGGTGTCGTTGACCGACTCGATCAGCTGTCGGACTGATTTCAGGAGGCTCTCGCCCTTGCGTTTCTTCTCGCGCTTGAATGAAGGCCGCAGCAACTCGGCTCCCCGCAGGGCCAGATCCGCCTCGAACTCCTTGGAGGCGAAGCCTTTGTCGGAGATCACCAGCAGCCCCGGCCGGTCTGTGACCGTCTCGGGTTCGCGGTCGAGCATCGCGGTCAGTACCTCGCGCTCGTCCAGCTTCGGGTTCGCCAGCGACCACAGGACCGGCATCCCGGT